>JALTLF010000126.1 GCA_027005735.1 Chromatiales bacterium
ACAGTTGCAGAAAGGCCTCGTCCACGCGGCCGGTGGTCTCGCCCACCTGGATCATGGCCACGAACAGGCTGTTGAAGACCTTCGGGTGCCGGTTGAGGGCGGTGGACAGGGGACGCCCCGACTCCAGTTGTTCCACCACGTCGTGCAGGACTTCCGCCAGGGCGGGATTGCGCGTATTGTCAGCCAGGCCGGTGAGCGCGCGCACGATGGGCACGCCGGCGCGCAGCAGGGTATAGAGCTGGCGGCTCATGAGAATGAGATCGTCCAGCGAAGGACGGCGCGAACCGAGGCGGGTTTGCAACTGCGCCCACAGGTCCCGTTCTTGGCTTTCCTCGCGAATGTCCACCGGCGTGACGCCGGTACCCAGCAGTTGGTCCGCCACCATTTCCACCGAGGGCGCCTCCAGCTGGCCCTCGATGGCCTCGCCGCGGGCGTTGCGGGCCTTGTAGTGATAGCGGGGCATCAGCCGGCGAGGCTCTCAGGGTCGTCCGCCTCGGTGGGCACCGCCATGGCCGGAAGCTCCATTTCCTCGGTGGTGCCGGTGACGCGCATGACCTCCTCCAGCGAGGTGATGCCCTGGGAGGCATACTCCAGCGCGTGTTGCGGAATGGTACGGAAGTGCCGGTTGGCACGGGCATGACGCGTGAAGGCGGCGGAGTCCTCGCGGCGCAGGTCGTCGGCCAGTTGCTCGTTGATCTCCAGCAGCTCGAAGACGCCGATGCGGCCGTGGTAACCGGTGTTGTTGCAGTGGGGGCAGCCGCTGCCGTGATAGAACTTCATGTTGTCCACGCCGGGCACGTCGAGGCTCAGCAGCCAGGCCATCTCGTGCACGTCGGGCTGGTAGTCTTCCTTGCAGCTTTCGCAGATGCGGCGTACCAGGCGCTGGGCGAGGATGGCGTCCAGCGCGGTGGCGACGAGGTAGCCCTCGGCACCCATGTCCAGCAGGCGGTTGACGGTGGAGATGGCATCGTTGGTGTGCAGGGTGGAGAGCACCATGTGGCCGGTCATGGCGGCGCGCAGGCCGATCTCGGCGGTCTCCTGGTCGCGCATCTCGCCCACCAGCACGATGTCCGGATCCTGGCGCAGGGCGGCGC
>JALTLF010000127.1 GCA_027005735.1 Chromatiales bacterium
CTCGCCGGGCTCCCGCTCACCTGCCTGGCATGGGAATTCCTGCGCCGCAACCCCGACTATCGGCGCGACTACGCGTGGTTCATGGAAACCTGGCAGGCGCTGGAGCGCGACTACGGCCGTCCCCCGCAACGTGACTTTCATCGCTGGCGACAGGATCCGCGCGCCTGGCGCGCGGGCGCGGCCGGCGAGGACCTGCTCATCGAGTGCTGGATGGCGGAGCGCTGGGGGCTGGCGCGCTTCCCGCTGGATCCGACGCTGGCATCCCACCGGCTGGAAGCGGCGCCGGCCTGGCACGAGGTCACCGTCTCCCTGCAGGGAGACGGTGACGAGGACGCGGCAGCCGAGTACCGGCCACTCCTGCGCTTCGATCTGCGCGCGCCGCTGGAGACACAGATGGACGAGGCACGGCGGATCCTCATGGCGCGCCAGCGCCAGTTGCGCCGCGCGGCGCGCCTCGAACCGGCCGGCGCGCAGGCCGGCGACGTGCTCGTCGCCTACCTGCGCCTGCTCGATGCCGAGGCCGGCGGCGTGTCGGCGGATGCGGCCGTCGCTGCACTGGGCGCGGACCATGTACTGCCCGAGGCAGCGCCCGATGATCTACTGGCGCGCGCCCGTGCCCTGCGAGACGGCGACTATCGTTTTCTCGTCATGACATGACGGCCCGAGAACTACTCCCCGTAGAACAGCTCGTACTGCTTGCGCTGCGCGGCGGTACGCACCAGGTCGAGGATCAATGCGGTCAGTTCGCCGTCCTGTTCGCTGGAGAACGCGACAATCACGTCGGTGCCGTGTTCCTTTTCCTCGCATTCGACGAAGGGGAAGGGATGCACGATGTCGTCGAAGGAAGCCCCCGTGGGCAGGGTGATGACCTCGCAGGCGGCTTCCTCCTGCTCCCCGCCGAGACATGCGATGACCTCCCGCGTCAGCTCATCGTCATCGAAGCGAAAGGTGATGGTGATGTCGCAGGTATTCATGTCGGTCTCCTTTACGTTTAGCAGGAAGTTCATGACGCCATCACATCCATGACGAGCAACCACAGGGTCGCGACCCACAGTACCGCCAGCGCGATGTCGTAGAACAGGTCGCGCAGGATTCCGCGCCAGTCGCGCACGGCCTGCACACGCAGGGGCCGGTCGGCGATTTCTTCATGCTTGTTGCTGATGCCTGCCTGTATCATGGTCAGTCCTCCTGGCGGCACCCGGGCCGACGTCCCGTTCGGCATGAGGTCCTTGGTATTCCCTGGTCGTGCCGGGCGCCTGTGAGTCCATTCAAGCCCCGCGGCATGGCCTGCCGGCGCCACAAGATGGCGATCCGAAAACCAATTCTGACCAATTCTGGCAATCGGCCCCCGGGGGCTTAACCCCGCGGGGCTCTGTGCTAATCTATTGAAAACCGGAGAGATACCAATGAGCCGTACCATCGCCATTGTCGAAGACGAAGCCGCCATCCGAGAAAACTATGCCGACGCGCTGCGCCGGCAGGGTTTCAAGGTGGCGCTTTTCGCCAACCGCCGCGAGGCCGAGGCGGCCTTCGAGCGGCAACTGCCGGACCTGGCGCTGCTCGATATCGGCCTCGAGGAGGAAGTGGACGGCGGCTTCGAACTGTGCCGCCGCCTGCGCGCCATGTCCCCTGCACTGCCGATCATTTTTCTCACCGCGCGCGACAGCGATCTCGATACCATCTCCGGCCTGCGCCTCGGCGCTGACGACTACCTCACCAAGGACATCAGCCTGCCCAACCTGTGCGCCCGCATCCAGGCCTTCTTCCGGCGCATCGACAACATGCCGGGGGACAATGGCGAGACGGTTCTGCATCGCGGTCCGCTGCGCCTCGACATGGATCGCTTCGCAGTCTACTGGCGCGACACGAAGGTTGATCTCACCCTCACCGAGTTCTGGATCGTCAATTCCCTCGCGCGCCGACCGGGTCATGTGAAGAGCCGTGAACAGTTGATGCAGGACGCGAAGATCGTCGTCGATGACGCCACCATCACCTCGCATGTCAAACGCGTGCGCGGCAAGTTCCAGGAGGTGGATGCCGGCTTCGATGCCATCGATACCGTCTATGGCATGGGCTACCGCTGGGTCGAAGACACTTGAGCACGCGGCGGCGCCGAGCCATGAAACTGCTGCCGCGAGGTCTGCACATCAGTATTCGCCTCAAGCTGGTCATGGTGGCGATGCTGCTGTTGCTGATCCCCTGGATGGGATACAGCTACATCCAGGAGATGGGCGCCTACCTGCGCCACAACCGCGAGGAGATCCTGCTGGCGCGCGCCGAAACCATTGCCGCCAACCTGTCGCTGCAGGCCGATCTCCTGCGCATCGGCGATGTCAGCCACACGCCCCTGCGACGCAGCCCCCATCATGTGTTCGTGCGTCCGCTGAACTCGCCCATCCAGCTCGACGGCTACCTCGACGACTGGCAGGCCTATCGTGCCCGCTGGCGCCGCTATGACCGCGCCAACAGCATCTACACCGGTGATACACCCTCCCCCGGCCTGAGTTTCGATCACCAGGTGGGACGCTACGGCAACTATCTGTACGCGGTCTTTCGCGTCCACGACGAGCAGGTGGTCTATCGCCATCCCAACAGCCGCCGCCTCGACCAGAGCGATCACCTGCGCATCACCCTGCTCGACCACCACGGCCAGGCACGCAGCTACCTGCTCACCACCATCGCCCCCGGCTGGGTCAACGCCCACCTCGTCGAGGATCGCAATGGCGTGCCAGTGGCCCTGCGTCCCGAGGTGCGCATCAAGGGTGAGTGGCAGGAGACCCGTGACGGCTACGTCATCGAGATCCGCATCCCCATCCGCATGCTCGGGCAACGTCTCGCCTTCGCCATCGCCGACGTCGATGATCGCCGTGCGCGGGGGATCGTGGAACTGATCAGCACCGCCGGGCGGCACCTACCGGAGGAAATGGCCACGCTCATCATCCCCAGCCCCGGCATCGAAAATTTTCTCGCCGGTTTCGCGCGCCCCGACTCGCGTGTATGGGTGGTGGACCGCAACGCGCGCGTCATGGGCATCGCCGGGGAACTGGTGGCGGATCCCGACGAAGCGGCATTCCTCGACGACGAGGAAGAAGAGAGCGGCTTCCTCACCGGACTCCTGCGCCTGATCTACCAGGGGATACTGGAACAGCCGGCATTCCAGTTCGAGGATGATCTCTCCTCGGTATCACGCCTGGACGGCGAGGAAATCAAGGGCGCCCTGGCGGGCAGGGCGCAGACCGGCTGGCGCCAGACCCCCGACGGTCGCGTGCACATCCTCACCGCCACGCAACCGGTACGCAGCAATGGCGAAATCATCGGCGCCGTGGCGGTGGAGGAGACCAGCAACCAGATCCTGCTGACACAGAACCGCGCCATCGAGATCCTCTTCAACCTCAGCCTGCTTACCTTCGTGCTGGCCATGGCGGTGCTGTTCGGTTTTGCCGTGCGCCTCACCAGCCGCATCCGGCGACTGCGCGACGATGCCGATGCCGCCATTACCAGCGACGGACGGGTGGCGGGGCATATTGCCGGTTTCGACAACGCCGACGAGCTTGGCGACCTGTCGCGCAGTATCTCCGACATGCTCGAGCGCATCAGCCACTACAACCGTTACCTCGAATCCATGGCCGGCAAGCTGGCCCATGAGATCCGCACGCCCATCACCGTGGTCAAGTCCTCTCTCGATAACCTGGAGCTGCACGAGGACAGGCCGCGGATCCGTACCTACGTGCAACGCGCGCGTGAAGGCCTGCGGCGACTCAACGACATCCTCACGCGCATGAGCGAGGCCACGCGGCTGGAGCAGACGCTGTCCAACGAGACCCGCGAGGAATTCGATCTCTGCTCCGTGGTGGAAGGCAGCGTGGAGGGCTACCGTCTCGCCCACGCCGAGCGACCCTTCGAGCTGCATATCGCCGCGCGCAGTTGTCCCCTGCCCGTGGAAGGCGCTCCGGAAATGCTCGCCCAGCTCCTCGACAAGCTGATCAGCAATGCCAACGACTTCGCGCCCGCGGGCGAGGCCATCGGCGTGAGCCTGGCGCGGGAAGGTGGATATGCCGTCCTCAGCGTCAGCAACCCCGGGCCGCTGTTGCCCGAGGAAATGCAGAACAGTCTGTTCGACTCCATGGTCAGCATGCGCAGCGGCAAGAGCCGCGATCCCCATCTTGGCCTGGGGCTCTACATCGTGCGTCTCATCGCCGAGTTCCACCGCGGCAGCGTCGCGGCACGCAACCGGCCCGACGCCAGCGGCGTGGAGTTCATCGTGCGCCTGCCGCTGGCCGAAACACCGGCGCCATGATTGATCATTATTCCTGCGCTCTGCGTCATTTTGCATGACGCAATCGTGCAGTTTCTCCTGCTTCAATATCCCCACCAGCCCGGAGCTACCGGGCATGAACTACAGGAGAAACCGCATGGAAAACCGTAAGCCCTTCATCCTCACCGCCGTGATGCTGGCCGGCGCCGCGACGCTGGCCGCCTGCTCCGGCACCCAGCCGACACAGCCTGACATCGACGCCACAGCGCGCGCCATCGCGGCAGCGCCGCTGCCCGTCACCGCCGAGCACCCCGAGCCCGCACAGGCGGATACGCAGGTGGCGGCCATACCCGAGCCGCTCACCCAGCCAGCCGGCGCCGCCCCCGTGGACATGGCGGAACCCGCTCCGGCCGAAGCGCCGACCGAGGCGCTGCCCACGCGCTTCGTGTTCAGCTTCGCCACCAACTCCGCCAGTCTCGACGAGGCGGACTACGCCGAGATCAAGCGTCACGCCGAGTATCTGGTGGCGCATCCCGACGCGGTGATCACCATTGCCGGTCATGCCGACATTCGCGGACCTAAGTCCCTCAACGAGAAACTCGCCCGCGCGCGTGCCGATGCCGTGGCCCTGGCGCTGAAGGAGAACGGGGTCAGCGAGTCGCAGATCCTCGTCACCAGCTTCGGCGAATCGGTGCCCGTGGTAAGCGAGAACAACTGGCGGGAAAACCGCCGCGTGGAAATCGAGTACCTCGACGACTACCGGCTGAGCGCCCGCTGAAAGCCACGTCACCCACCGGCCTCCGCTTGAACCGCTGCCCCGTTCCTGCCTCCCTGTGATCCGTCGGGGCAGCGGTTCCTTTTTGACAGGCCCCGGCATCTCTCAAGGCTTCACATT
>JALTLF010000128.1 GCA_027005735.1 Chromatiales bacterium
CTAGTCACCTGGAACTGTAATCCGTATCATACTCGTATGTGGATTTTGGAGGTGGTGCGATGGTTCGGGGTGTTGCGGATGCGGTGGTTCTTAGCGCCGAGGAACGGGTATTTCTGGAAAATCAGGTTCGCAAGCACAAGGCCCCGCGTTCGCTTTCGGATCGCTGCCGAATGATCCTGCTGTGCGCCGAAGGCTTGCCGAGCAAGGAGGTTGCCGCGCAACTGGGGATGCACGAACACACGGTCGGAAAGTGGCGGCGGCGTTTCGTGAAGAACCGTATTGAAGGTCTGACCGACGAATACCGCCCCGGTCGACCGCGTACGGTGTCGGATGCCCAGGTGGCCGAGGTCATCGAGCGCACGTTGAACACGACCCCGAAGGACGCCACCCACTGGTCGATCCGCTCGATGGCAGAGGCGGTCGGGCTTTCGCATACGACGATCCGCCGGATATGGGCTGCTTTCGGCCTGCAGCCACACCGGAGCGAGAACTTCAAGCTCTCGACCGACCCGCTGTTTGTGGACAAGGTGCAGGACATCGTTGGCCTTTACATGTCCCCTCCGAACCGGGCTATCGTGTTGTGCGTGGACGAAAAATCCCAGATCCAGGCACTGGATCGCGAACAGCCGGTCCTGCCCATGGCACCCGGCGTGGCCGAGCGGCGCACCCATACATATATCCGCCACGGGACCACCTCGCTTTTTGCCGCGCTGGACATTGCCACAGGGGCGGTGATCGGAAAATGCTACAAACGCCATCGCGCGACAGAGTTTCTGGACTTCCTCAAACGGATCGACCGGCAGATCCCGGAGGGGCCAGATGTGCATATCGTCATGGATAATTACGCCACCCACAAGACGCCAAAGGTCAAGGCATGGCTGGCGCGCAGGCCGCATTGGCATATCCACTTCACGCCGACTTCCGCATCATGGATCAACCAGGTCGAGCGCTGGTTTGCCGAACTGACACGCAAGCAACTGCAGCGCGGTGCCCACCGCTCCGTGGCAGAATTGGAAGCTGATATCAGGCAATTCATAGATACCCACAACGAGAACCCCAAACCGTACAAATGGGTCAAATCCGCCGAC
>JALTLF010000129.1 GCA_027005735.1 Chromatiales bacterium
CCGCGGGGTCTTCATGTTACGGATATGTTTCCGTGGTGGTTCAGCTCTGGGGCGTGACCTGCGTGGCCTGTGGCCCCTTGGGGCCATCCTCGACGCCAAAGCTTACGGCCTGGCCTTCCTGCAGAGTGCGGAAGCCTTCACCCTGGATGGCGCTGAAGTGGACGAAGACATCCTTGCTGCCGTCATCCGGAGAAATGAAACCATAGCCCTTGGACTCGTTGAACCACTTGACGGTACCTGTCGCCATTGAAAATACCTCTTGTCTATCTATTGGAAACCAGAACGAAAAATATTGCGGATCAAACAGGGTTAACGCAGGCGGGAACCGAAAATGGTGCGACTTGCAAAACCTTGAAGAACGAGCAATGCACTGAGTTTAGTCCAAAATTTCTGCCCTGTCCCGGTTTCGATGGAAGAAAAATTGCGAGCTTTATCAGGGAGTAAGCCCTGTATAAGTCATTTCTTATGCACTTCCCGCCTCTGCCCATGGCCCCGTGGGGACTGGTCGCGTACGCGCAGATCCCGCGAGGCAGGGTCTTCGCCGCGGCGCCGGGAAGCGGGCTGGCCGTGTGCGGATTGCCGGAGAGGCTTACTGGAGGGGACGCCCGATGGGGCGCACCGGCCGTTCCGTGCCGATCTTCGCCGGTTTCGCGTTCTCTGCGCCGCTGTCGATGGTGTCACCACGGGCAACGATGAAATGCACATTGCCCAGCTTGATGATGTCGCCGGGGTGGATGGTGTGTTTCTTCACCGGCTTGCCATTGACCAGGGTGCCGTTGGTGCTGTCCAGATCCTCGATGTAGGACGCGTTGAAGTAGGTGACGATGCGGGCGTGATGGGAGCTCACGGTCTTGTCCGCGATGCAGGTGTCGTTGTCCTTCGCCCGGCCGATGGTCTGGGCGCCGGGCTTCAGAATGATCTCGGGCAGTGATTTCTTTTCGTCGCTCATGGCCGCAGTCCTGAAGTCTCACACACTTTCCCTGGGTATCCGGGTGCGCTTGTAGTGGAAACGCGTTTGATAGCTCCCACGCGGCACCTGCATGGAATGGCGGCGCCTGCTGAACCCGGGGGGTGGGATCCGTCGCC
>JALTLF010000130.1 GCA_027005735.1 Chromatiales bacterium
AACCCCATCGAGATGAACAACCCCGACAAGGCGGCGGTGGTCAACAAGGTGCGCAATTCCAGCTATGCGGGGATCTTCGTCTACCTGTTCGGCGCCAATGCCTTCGACAACGTGGACGCGGCCTACGACAACATCGCCACGGCCATCGCCGAGTTCGAGAAGTCCGCCGAGATGAATCCCTTCAGCTCGCGCTTCGATGCCTATCAGGCGGGACTGGTGACGCTGACGGCGCAGGAGACGCTGGGCCTCGACGTGTTCCGCAACAAGGGCAAGTGCGCCGGCTGTCACACCATCCCGGATGTGCTGCCCAATCCCACGGCGCCGCCGGCGAGCTTCACCAACTTCCGCTACTTCAATCTCGGTGTGCCGAAGAATCCCAACAACCCCTTCTACACCCAGGATCCCGCCTTCAACCCCGATGGCACGAGTTTCGTGGACTACGGCCTCGGCGGTGCGGTGAAGGTGGCGGCGGAGAACGGCAAGTTCAAGACGCCGACCCTGCGCAACATCGCGCTCACCGCGCCCTACATGCACAACGGCGTGTTCAACACCCTCGAGGAAGTGGTGGACTTCTACAACGACAATTCCGTGTTTACCCCGGAGGTGGACAACGACATCACCCCGGACGTCGGTGGTCTTGATCTGACGCCGGAAGAAAAGGCCGCCCTGGTGGCCTTCCTGAAGATGCTCACCGACGGCTACACGGTGCCCTGAACCCGCCGTTGCGGGTGATCTGATCCCCGTGCGCCGCGCGAGTGGATCTTGCGGGGCGCGGGGAGAATGAATGCGGACCCTTCGATGCTGAGCCCCCTTCTCACGCCTGTTCAGTTTCTGTACAGGAGGGCAAAAGCGGTTTCTCCTCACTCCTTATCTGGCTATGATGGTAAGCCCGTGGCCCTCACGGCCATGGCGAGGCGCACCGTTTTTCCGGCAGGACATGAGGAGGTCCGATGCGGTTCATCAAGGCGCTGTTTCTGTTGATCGCGATCCCCGCCTTCGGGATCGGTGTGGCCAACTGGGTCCTGTCCGACGTCGAAAGTGAGCTCGCGGCACGCGGCCTTGACTTTGCTACCCTCTGTCGCGGCGAGCTTGTTGCGGCCAACCCCGATCTGGACCTGTTGTGCAGCGAGGTGGCGCCGGTGCGACTGCTGCGCCAGGCCTCCTGGGGCAGTGCCGTGGTGTCCCTCGGCCTGCTGTTGTCCTTCCTGGTGGCCTCCCGCATCGCCGGGCGTGATCGCGAACGCATCACGCGGATCTTCCCGCCACTGATGTTCGTTAGTCTCATGGTGCTGGCCGTCCTCGTCCTCGTGCAGGGGGCGATCTTCACCTACGGCGCCTACCTCGGCGAGATCATGCTCATCGATCAGGCACACCTGGTCATCATCGGCCTCATCGCCCTGGGTGCGCTGGTGGGCGGATTCAAGCTCATCGGCGCCAGTTTCAAGCTCGCCGCGAAGCAGCGTTCCATGGTGGTGGGTACCGTGCTGGAGCGCGACCGCCACCCACAGATCTTCGGTTTCGTGGACGATATCGCCGCGCGGCTGGGTGCGCGCTCGCCGGATCATATCGTCGTCGGCCTGGAGCCCAACTTCTATGTCTCCAGCGGTGACATGGATGTGCTCATGGACGAGCGTCGCCTGACGGGCGAGACCCTCTACCTGTCCCTGCCCCTGTCCCGCATCTTCACCCGCGAGGAGTTGCGCGGCGTCATCGGCCACGAGCTCGGCCACTTTCGCGGCCAGGATACCCATTTCTCGCTGAAATTCTCGCCGGTCTATGCCGGACTCAGCCATGGCATCGAGACCCTGAGTGCCAATGGCGGCCTCGGCGCCCTGGCCATCCTGCCGGCGCGCTCCGTACTGCGCTACATGATCGAGGCCTTCCATACCAATGTCTCGGCCATCGGCCGCGAGCGCGAGTTCGCCGCCGACCGTGCGGCCACCGAGGTGGCGCAGCCCGTGGCGCTGGCTACCGCCCTGCTCAAGGTCAACCTCTATGCCGCGGCATGGCACAATCTCGAGGCCGCCATCGTCAGGCGCATGGCGCGCCGCCAGGGGACGCGCAACATGTCCTGGCTGTTCTCCAGCATCGTCAGATACGACGTCAACCGCGAGAAGATCCCCGAGGTCATCGACGACATCGGCGCCGCCACCATTGCCCATCCCACCGACTCACATCCACCCACGGCCAGCCGTATCGAGGCCATGGGCCTGGCCGTGGATGATATCGATCATGCCGCGCTGCTGTTTTCCGAGGACGACAACAGCATCGACCTCATCTCAGAGTTCCGCGAGCTGGAGGAAAAACTCACCGAACTCCAGCACCGGTACTACATGGCAATGGGGGTGCAGGTCCCGGAGGAAGAGAACATCAACTACAGCGCCCTGCTGGTGGCCGCCTTCGGTGCTCACATGGTGCTCGCCGATGGCGATATCGTGGCGGAGGAGGTGGACGAGGCCGAGGCCATTGGCATGAATATCGTCGAGGACTTCGACTGCATCGACTTCCGCGAGTATTGTCATTACCCGGAGATGCTGCCTGCCCTTGAAGATCTCTTCGAGGCCAGTGCCCAGCTGGAACCCCGGCACCGGCTGATCATCATCGATTACCTGGAACGGATTGCCGGCAGCGACAATGAAGTCAGCCCGGAAGAGGCGGCGCTGCTGGAACAGGTCAGGACGCGGTTTGCCTGAGGGAATACGGGAGGCGGAGATGGAAGAGAGAGATTACGCCGAACTGAAGCGTCGGATCCTGGACGAGGAACACCTGCGCCTGCTGGCCATTTTCCATTTCGTCTACGGCGGCCTGACCTTGCTGATGGCCCTGTTCCTCCTGTTCTACACGGGGGTGCTTACCATGGTGACGAGCGGTCTTGCCGCCGGTGTGGCAGGACCCGATGCCGAGGTGGTCGGTACGGTATTCAACATCCTGGCGGGCGTCTTCGGCACTCTGGCCTTTCTGGCCCTGGTCTACGGGATCGGCCTCATCGTCTCGGGGATCCTCATGCAGAGGCGCAAGGCGCGACTATTCAGTTTTATCATCGCAATTCCTGACCTCATCGCCATCCCCTGGGGTACACTGTTGTCGGTGTTTACCCTCGTGGTGCTCTCTCGCGAGAGCGTCAAGGCCCTGTATGACGCCGCCCGGGCGGAGACCGGCGGCACTTGAGTGGAGAAGCTGTATGAAACGCATTGCCCTGTTGGTCGTCCTGACCGTCCTGTCCACGAGCGCGCCTGCCGCGCAGATCGAGTTCGGCGACATGAGCTGCGGGGCCTATGTCTCGAAGCTGGGTGCGCTGGCAGAATCCAACATGCAGGCGGCATCGACCCTGCTGGTATGGATGTACGGCTACGGCGCGGGGGTGTCCGGCGGGACGATGTTCGACCAGGAAGGCTTCGAGCGCTTTTCCCGCGGCCTCGCCGAGCATTGTCTCGACAATGTCGAGATGCCCATTCTCGACGCGGCCCGCGTCATCGGTGGGCGGTAAGCGGGACCACGAAACGGATTCAATAAAAGGGAGGAGAAAGACATGCCGGCGTACAAGGCTACCGTGGTAGGGGAAAACTTCGAGTTCGAGATCGATGGCGAGCCCCAGCAGCTGGATTTCTATCGTACGGTCTACGTGGATGCCGACGACGAGCGCGCGGCGCAGGATGCGGCGCTGGCGCTGATCCGCGAGGAACTGGCCCGCCAGTCCCTGCTGCCCGAAGACGAGGCGACGTCGCCGGTGAGTGTCGAGTTCATCGGCCGGGCGGATGTCCTGGAGTACAGCGCCGATGAGGACTTCATCTGGCATTTCCCGGACGAGGCGGACGAGGACCAGGAGGACTGAGGGCGCGGCGGCGCGGGACGGATAGATGGGCAAGACACAGATAAAGAAACTTCCCAACGAGGCGGAGCTGGTGAAAGAGGCCCTGCGGGTCATCATGATCTATGCCGAGCACAAGGGGGTGGTGAAGTTCGAGCCCACCGATTCGCAGAAGGACAAGATCGCCTATGCCTACCGTTTCCTGCTGCATGAAAAGCAGATCCAGCCGCTGGCGCGGGGCCAGGAAGACCAGCCCCACATGCGTCACAAGCTGGCCATGTGGATCTCGCGCAAGCTGCCGGCCGACCATCCCCTGCTCAGGGATCACTGAAAACAAAGAGGCTACAAAGAGGCTACATGAATACACTGGCGCTGTACTTCCGCCACATGCCCCTGACGCTGGTCCTTATTGGCGTGTCGGTGCTGATGTCCCTGCTGTCTTCTTTCGGCGACAATACCGCAATCCTGGCGCCATTCCTGATTTCCAACTATCCCAATGGCGGTCTGCCGGAGATCCGCGGCGGCGAGCTATGGCGTCTGCTCACGCCCATCTTCATTCACTTCGGCTACCTGCACATCATCTTCAACATGCTGTGGACCTGGGACCTGGGGCGCGCGCTGGAGCTGACCCAGGGGACGCGGCGCCTGTCGGTGCTGGTGGTGGTGCTCGGTGTCGCCAGCAACCTGCTGGAATATGCCTGGACGGGCTGGGTGCTCTTCGGTGGCATGTCCGGGGTGGTCTATGGCCTGCTGAGCTACATCTGGATCCAGGGGCGGCTGGATCCCGCCTCGCCCCTGCGCCTGCACCGCGAGATCGTTATCCTCATGGTGATCTGGTACGTGCTGGGCTGGACGGGATTCATTGGTCCCATCGCCAACATGGCCCATACCGGCGGGCTGGTGGGCGGCCTGGTGCTGGGCTGGTTGTTCTCGCCGCGCAAGGATCTGCGCCGCCTGTTCTGAAACGCTCCGTAGTGACGCCATAGAGTCTCCGGGAATGCACCGCATCAGGCCGGAAAATTGTCCTGCGACATACATGGTGCCGCGATGGCAGTACCGCTGACCGGTGAGCCGGACAGGGGAACCCTGTCGCCGCTTGCCGGTCTCTCTTTACAGACAAGGGCTTGGTTCAACGAGGTGAGGGAATGAACATCAGGCACGGGGCCAGGCAGATCTTCGCCATTGTCTTTTTGTTGTTCACCGCGGCCTTGCCGGCACAGGGGCAGACGTTCACCTGTGG
>JALTLF010000131.1 GCA_027005735.1 Chromatiales bacterium
GCTACCTTACCCTCGCGTGCGATCACGGTGGATCCACCATGCCGCGAGGATCAGGATGGTGGCAAGCTGGGCGGTGAGGGCGGTGAGGACAAGCACGGCGGGGCCGCCGCTGCCGAGGATGGCCGGCATGGTACCCCCCGGCGGGCCGGGATAGGTGGCGGTAGTCAGCGCGGCGGGGAAGCTGGCGCGCAGTCCGTCGAGCCCCCAGAAGGCCGGCACCAGTACCTTTGAAAACCATATCAGCGGCGCCTTGAGGTGGGCCAGCCCGCTGGAGAACACCGCCTGCCCGATGAGGACGATGGGCAGCAGGGTCATGGCGCGTTCGGTGGCGGGGCTGGCTGCGGAGATGAGCAGACCCAGGGCCACGCCGGTCACGGCGGTAAGGGCCAGCACGATACCCTGCAACAGGGCCTCGCCGGTGAGGCCGGTGGCGGCGCGCACGATGAGGAGCAGCAACAGGGCCTGCGCGACGGCCAGCAGGCCAAGAAAGAGCATCTTCGAGCCGAGATAGGGGCCAACGGCGATGCCGAAGCGGCTTTCGTGGCGGAAGATGGTGCGTTCCTTGACGATCTCGCGCACGCCCAGGGTGCCGGCGCACCACAGCACCGCCAGCACCAGCACGAAAATCACTTCCCGGGTACTGGCGGCATGCTGTTGTGCAAAGGGTTCGCGGATCCAGCCGAAGACGAGGGCCACCATGAGGGCGATGATGGGCGCCTGCGCCACCGCGAGGGCGAGGGAGCCCGGATCGCGGAAGTTGATGTCCAGGTAGCGGCGCAGCTGGATCCAGGTCTGCATCCACGGCGCAGGCCCCATGGTCCCGGCCGGTGTTTGTTCCGCCGCTGCGGCAGCGATGGCGGGTACGGCAAAGGCCGCCCCGCCCGCCGGCGTGGCGAGAAAACGCTCGCGCCACTCGGCGGCGCTGTGTTCGGCCTGGCGGCGATAGACACTTTCCATGTCCGCCACGCCGAAGAAGCCTTTCAGTTCCTCCGGCGTACCGAAGAACACCACCTCGCCGTCGATGAGATAGATCAGGCGATCGCACATGGCCAGCCGGTTGGGGAAGTGGGTGATGCAGATGACGGTGCGGCCCTCGTCGGCCAGTGAGCGGAACAGGCCCATCATTTCTTCCTCGCTCGCCGGATCCAGACCCGAGGTGGCCTCGTCGAGCAGCAGCACCTGCGGATCACCCAGCAGTTCGGCCGCCAGTGCCGCGCGTTTGCGCTGGCCGCCGGAGAGCCGCGCAATGGGCACGTCCATGCGCTCCCCCAGGCCCACGCGCTCGAGGGCCCGGGTGACGAGACGCCTGCGCTCGGCCCTGCTGCCTGCCAGGCCCTTGATCCGCGCGCCGTAATCCAGCGCCCGCCGCGGCGTGAGCTGTTCGTGGATGATCACGTCCTGCGGCAGGTAGGCGATGCGGCTGTCCCGGCGCAGGGCCGCGCTGTCGCAGGCGACGCCGTCGAGGGCCACCTGACCCGCGTCGGGACGTCCCAGGCCGGCGACGATCCGGATGAGGGTGGACTTGCCGGAGCCGGAAGCGCCGAGCAGGCCGATGAATTCGCCGGGGCGGACATGCAGCGTGGCGGCATCGAGAATGGTGCGGCGCGCGCGCTGCATGCCCCTGCCCACGGTCACCCGGCGGGTGACGTCGCGCAGGGTCAGGGACAGTCCGTCAGTCGAGGACATAGACGGAATTCCGCGTGATGGCATGGATGGAGCCGTCGGGCGCCACCCAGGCATCGGTAAAGATCACGTCGCGGTCGTGGAGGCCGCGCACCAGCGTGCGCCAGGTATTGTCCCTTCGTTGCCAGAGGGTGCCGCTGGAGTCCATGACGAAGTAGTTGTTGCGGTCGGTGCCCCACACGGCGATGAGATCGGTGCTGGTGGTGAACTGGGGCGTGATGGTGACCGATTGATCCACTTCCGCGCCCCCGGCGGCCCAGGACACCACCAGGCCGCCGGGTCCGGCGGCGATCATGAACAGGCCCGCGTCGTCCTCGCCGAACCAGACGCTGCGCAGGGCGCCGGCCCCCTGGGTGAGCCGGTGGACGAGGAACCAGGTGCCGTTCTCGAAGCGCAGCACGGCGGCCCGGTTGCGCCACTGCCAGAAGCCCCAGACGCGCGAGGGTGACTGGAAGGTGGCGGTATGGCGAATGAAGGGCAGGGACATGTCGCGGATGGGGACGTTGCCCTCGCTGTGCACGAACCAGGCGCGATCCTTGTCCGGGCGCAGTTTCCTGAATTGTCCGCCGACGTACTGGAAGGCATTGGTGCCGGAATTCTGCGCGCCGGCAACGGTAAAGAACTGCAGGTAGTCGTCGGCAAGGGTAAAGATGTGCCCCGAGCGAAGGATGCCCATGCGCCCGGTCTGGAAGGTCTGCTTGCCGGATTCGCGCCAGATGGCGAAGCCGGGCTGTTTTCGCGCCGGAAGTCCGCCGAGGGCGATACCGCCGTCGGCCAGGATGCGCGCGGCGGCGACGCGCATCCGCTGCGAGAGGGGCGCGAGGTAGCTCCAGTGTCCGTCCCGGAGGCGGAACAGGTTGCCGATACCGTCCACGATCCACATGTTGTCCCGGTCGAGCCCGGTGATGAACTTCAGGGTGCCGATGCGTTTGCGTTTGCCCGTCATCATGGCGCGCAGGGCGGCGGCTTCCCTGCGTTCCACCCAGGCGGCGCCGTCGTAGTCGCGATCGGCGTAACGGATCACGGTATCGCCGTAGCCACGACGTGGGCCGCCACTACCGAGCCCGGGCAGGTCGGGGAGCAGGCCGTCGCCGGAACGGCCATCGAGCATCAGGCCCACGCCCGCGGCGAGGCCGAGGACGACAATGAGGTAGAGGATCCCACGCAGGGCGTGGCCGCTACGGGACGGCGGGCTCGATGGAATCATGCTGCACACTCCTGAAAACGCGGCGGGATGGATCGCATGACGGGGGGCGCGTCGAGTCAGAAATACCCAAAACCCCCGGGGGTGTCAAGGCGGGCGCGGCAAGGGATCCGTCGGCATGCATCGACCACCCGTTTCGGTCCGTCACGATGACACAGGTAATCCGATCTAACTACTACTTCCACGTTAGACATGCACCCGAATGATGCGCCCTCGCTAGCCGTCTCGACTAAAAGGCGTATTTATTCTTCTTGGTGACACACGTAGGCTGATAGACTTGGTCTTTTACCCCTGACGGCCTGCCGGAAGGGACCGGTACCGGCACACGGAACACGAATCGCGGAATCGCCCCTGATGGGATCACCAGTCGTCGTACACATCATCGATCGCTTGCCTCCCGATGGCGCCGAACGCCTGCTGGTGGATATCCTGCGTTACCGTTCCAGTGAGTTCGACTACCGTGTGCTGTGCCTCATCGAGGGTGGACCACTGGTGGCGGAGCTGGAAGACATGGGCGTGCCGGTGGCGGTTCTCGGGCGCAGGAACAGCCGCGACATCGGCATGCTGTTTCGCCTGCGCCGGTGGTTGCGTGACAACAATGTAAAGGTCGTGCACACGCATCTCTTTACCGCCGATGCCTGGGGGCGGCTGGCAGCACGCCTGGCGGGGATCGCAGCGGTCTTTTCCACCGTGCACAGCACGAATACCTGGAAAGGGCCACTGCACCGCCTGGTGGATTTTCTCTTCGCTTATCTCTCCACCCGCGTGATCGCCTGCTCGGAAGAAGTGGCCCGCGTGCTGCGCGAGCGCGATCACCTGCCCGCGCGGCGCATCACCACCATCTTCAACGGTGTCGATTTCCGGCGCCTGGAGGCGGAGACGGCCCTGGACCTGCGCGCGGCCTTCGGTATCGCCGCCGACATTCCGACCCTGGCGCTGGTGGGCCGCCTGCACGAGGCCAAGGGTCACCTCGACCTGTTGCCCATCCTGCGCCGCTTGCGTGACGAGGGCATCGACTTCCACATGCTGTTCGTCGGCGAGGGGGAGATGGAGGCCGACATCCGGCGCGAGATCGAAGGGCTGGGTCTGCAAGGGCAGGTGACGCTGTCCGGATTTCGCCGCGACATCGGCGCCATCCTCGAGCAGGTGGACATCCTCGCCATGCCCTCGCGCTGGGAGGGCCTGCCCATGACTCTGCTGGAGGCCATGGCCAAGTCGCGCGCCATCGTCGCCACCGCCGTGGGCGGCATCCCCAATGTCATTGCCGACGGACAAACGGGTCTGCTCGTCGAATCCGGGAACCCGGATGCCCTGCGCGATGCCCTGCGTCGGCTGTTGACCGATCCGACCCTGCGCCGGGAACTGGGCGCGGCGGCGCGGCGGGAGGCCCATGCAAACTATTCCGCCGAGGCGGTCATGCGCCGCTACGAAGATCTCTACCGCGACGCGCTGGGTGCGCCACAGGGCAGGGTGGAGCGCGCATGAACGGCAAAGACCTCGCGCGCACGACCCTCAGCGCCGGCCTGGCGCCGCTGTCGCACTTGTACAACCGCCTGCGGCCGGGGATCCGGATTCTCATGTACCACCGTGTCGCGGATCTGCCTGCCTATGACCAGTTGACGGTTTCGCCGCGGCGCTTCGAGGAACACATGGCATGGCTGGCCGCGCATCAGCGGGTCATCAGCCTCGATACGGCGGTGACGGAGCTGGACAGCGGACAGCCCTTGCGCCCCGGCGTGGTGATCACCTTCGACGACGGTTACCTGGACAACCTCACGCATGCCCTGCCGGTGCTCGAACGCCACCGACTGCCGGCAAGCATCTTCGTCACCACCGCGTTTGCCGAACAGGCCATGTCCCACCCGCGCTACCCCGCCGTGGAAGGGCGACTTCACCTCACCTGGGAGGAGATCCGGCAGATGGCGGCCAATCCGCTGATCACCATCGGCTCGCACACCCTCACGCATCCCTTCCTTGGTCGCCTGTCCGGTGAAGAGAGTGCGCGGGAGATCGCCCAAAGCCGCGCCGTCATCCAGGAGAAGATCGCCGCGCCGGTAAACTATTTCTGCTACCCGTCCGGTGACTACGGCGCGCGCGAAACCGGCCTGGTGAGCGACGCGGGTTACCGCGCGGCGGTGACCGTCTCGCCGGGGTCCAATCGCGCCGGAACGCCGCGCTTCGCCCTGCGGCGCACCGAGGTCACCGATCGCGACAGCCCCCGCGAGCTGGCGAAGAAGCTCGCCGGTGGTTTCGATCTCATTCACCTGCTCCTCGACCTGCGCAGGAGACGAAACTTTGCACGCGCCGCCCGGCTGGCGCAGGAAAAAGGAAACTGAAATGCGATTGCTCTACCTGTTGACCGAACCCCTGGGTATCGGCGGCGTCCAGTCCGACATGCTGGCCTTGTCCGAGGACCTCACCAAAAAGGGCCACGAGATCCATATCGCCACGCGCCCGGGCGTGCTGCTCGACGAGATCCTCGCCAACGGCGCGCGCTTTCACGATCTGAATTTCCATTTCCAGATATGGAATCCCTTCGGTTTCCTGCGGGCCTGTCTCGGCCTGCGGCGGGTCATTCGGCGCGAAAGACTGGAGATCGTCGCGCCCCAGTCGGTGCGCTCGAGCATCATCGCCTGGTTCGCCCTGCGCCTGCTGCCCTTTTCCTACCGCGTGGCAGCCACCGGAAAACGCATCCCCATCGTCACCACCATTCACAACATCCACAACCCCGTCCACTTCCGCTACGCGGGGAAGATCCTCGACCGCTGTTGCGACTACGTGATCTTCGAGTCCCACTACGAGCGCAACCGCGTGACCGCCGGCGGCCTGCCCGAAGACAAGAGCGAGGTCATCCACAGCGGCATCGACACCGACAGGTTCAGGCCGCTGGATCCCTCGGCGGAACTGGCGGCGAGTTACGGGCTGGACAAGGAAAAGCACCGGATCTACGGCATCGTCGCGCGCCTCTCCGAGGAAAAGGGCCATGACTATCTTCTGCGGGCTTTCAGGAAGGTGTCCGAGAAAGATCCCGACGCGCGCCTGATGATCGTCGGCGACGGTCCGTTGATGGAACCGACGCGCGCCCTGTGCACGGAACTGGGGCTGGACGAGGTGGTGGTGTTCACCGGCATGCAACGCAACGTGGCGGAGCATCTCGCCCTGTTCGACGTGTTCGTGCTCTCCTCCACGCGCGAGTCCTTTCCCCTCGCCGCCCGCGAGGCCATGGCCGCCGGGCGCGCGGCCATCGTCCCCCGTATCGGTGGTTGTCCCGAGGTGGTGGACGAGGGCAACACCGGCTACCTGTTCGAGTCGCGCAACGTGGACGAGCTGGCCGAGCAGATGATGAAGATCATGGAACAGGATCGTTACGTGGAATTCGGCAAGCGCTCACGCCAGCGCGTGGTGGATCTCTTCTCGCGCAGGCAGTGGATGGACGGCGACGAGCGCGTCTACCTGGCGCACACCCGCCACCCGAACTGAGTACGCCGTGCATGGCCTGTTGAACGACAGCGGCGTATCCGCTATATATCTGGACAGGCCCGGAAAGGGAGGGGAGACAATGGATAGAAAGAATCTCGCCATACTTGTCCTTATCACCGTCATCGCCCTCGTGGCCGCCGAACCCGCGCTGGCCGGTCCCGGGGGAAAGATCGCCCGCGCGGTTTTTGAAAGCTTCTGGGGCAAGCTTGCGCTCGCGGTCCTGACGGTTATCTTCCTGCCGCTGATCATTTACGTGCAGGTCAAGGAGAAGCGTGCCGAGAGGCGGGCGAGGAAGGACCTGCAGTTCATGGCCGCCTACGGCCCGCAGTTCGACTGGCTGAAGATCCGGCAACGGATCAAGGACTGTTTCCAGCGTGTTCATTCCGGTTGGGAGGACGAAGATCTTTCCGGTGTTGCCGACTGGATGACCGACTGGTACTGGCAAAACCAGCAGCTGGTCTACCTGGAAAAATGGAAACAGGAAGGACTGCGCAACGTCTGCAAGGTAAAGAAGATCAACAGGATCAGGCCCCTGCTGTTCGCACACCGCAATGGTGACAAGGGGCATGAGGATTCAAGACTCGTCGTGTTGATCGAGGCGAAGATGCAGGATTACCTCGAAGATCGCGCCACCGGCAAGCTTGTAGAAGGAAGCAGGAAGTTCAAGGACGTTGGAACCGTGTGGACCTTTACCCTGCACGGGGGTCAATGGAAGGTTGACGACATCGAGGAGGACAACACGGTCCTGGCCTACATCGACATGGCAAGGGACCTGCCCGACATCGAGTCAACCCTGGTCTCGGAACTGGAAGCCTGACAGGATCCGCGTCCGGGGATTCAGTGCTGGCAACTGCCGCAATAGAAACTCGAACGCTGGCCGATGAGTTTCTGGCGAATGGGCGCGCCGCAGCGCGGGCAGGGCTCGCCGGCGCGGCCATAGACCTTGAGTTTCTGGCGAAAGTAGCCGGGCCGCCCTTCGCTGTCGGTGAAGTCACGCAGGCTGGTGCCGCCGGCGCGGATCGCCGCGCGTAAAACCTGCCTGATGGCGGCAACGAGTTTTTCCAGCCGCGCCCGGCTGATCTTTCCTGCCGCGCGCGCGGGATGGATAGCGGCGAGAAACAGCGCCTCGCTGGCGTAGATGTTGCCCACGCCCACCACCACCTGGCTGTTCATGATCAGGTTCTTGATCGCCACGCGCCGTCCCTTCGCCTGCGCGGCCAGATGGTCGGTATCGAATTCCCGCGACAGGGGCTCCGGACCGAGCTTGCTGAGCAGGGGGTGTCTTGCGGGATCGTCGCGCGTCCACAATACCAGGCCGAAGCGGCGCGGATCCCGCA
Organism: Chromatiales bacterium; assembly: GCA_027005735.1. Taxonomy (GTDB): domain Bacteria; phylum Pseudomonadota; class Gammaproteobacteria; order CAMYNG01; family CAMYNG01; genus HyVt-448. Next base: position 7,705 of record JALTLF010000131.1, read on the forward strand.
GGCGCAGGCACCGGCCCTTGTCCAGCACCAGGTCGAAGTGATCGTGTTTCTGCGGCGGGGTGTCGGCGGGCAGCACGCGCAGGCTGCCGGACATGCCGAGGTGGATGAGCAGGGTGCCGTGATGAAAGTGCAGCAGCAGGTACTTGCCGCGCCGGGTCACCGTCTCGATGGATCGGCCGCGCAGGCTGGCATCGAGGCGCGCGGGGACCGGGTGGCGCAGGCGGCGCTGGCGCACCACGACCCCGGCGACGGTCATGCCCTCCAGCAGGGGCGCGATCCCGCGGCGGGTGGTCTCGACCTCGGGCAACTCGGGCATGGTAGGGGGGACGCCACGCCGTGGGACGGGCGGGCTACTGTACCGGTGGCTGGGCCGCCGGGGCTTCGGGCGTGGCCGCTGCCGGATCCGGACCTGGAGCCGGATCCGGCGCAGGTTCTGCAGCAGGCGCAGCATCGGGCGCCGGGGTCGCTTCCACGGGTGGCGGCAGTTCCATCAGGCGCCGGGCCACTTCACCGGTGACGAGGTACTGCAGTTTCTTCTCCGGGCGCGCCAGCAGGATCCCGTCGTTGGCATGGTGGATGGTGAAGCGGATGGGCGCGCCGTCGGCCTGCTCGATGAGGATCTCGCCCTCGCCCTGTGCCGCCTGGTAGGCCTCCACGCGGATGGCCTGGGCGTTGCGCCACTCCTGTACCAGGGCGAAGATGCGGTCCGAAGACACGTCCGCCTGCGCCGGATCCAGCACCCAGCTGTCGCCCTGCTTGCGCAGGGTGAGCGAGGGCAGGCGGATGGCGGTGGGGACGGCGTCGGGCGGCAGCAGGCTGTTGCTGACATAGCCTTCCGGGGTCATGCCGAGCTGAAAATAGAACAGGTCGTCGATGAGGTGCAGGGTGTCGCCGATGCGCACATAACGCCGGTTGTTCAACGGTTCGCTGCCGCCGAACTCGATGGTGATGGCATCGTTGATATTCACCACTGCGGCGGGCCGGTCGAGCCCGAAGGTGGCGAGATCCTTGCCGCGCAGATCGTAGTGGGCGTGGCTCGGCGTGCTGACCAGCCCCAGCAGCGCATCGATGCGAAAGCGGTTGGCCGGGACCTGGTAGGGGGTCTGCATGTACCACTCGCCGTCGATCTTCTCGAAACTGAGATCGCCCTGGCCGGTACGCGTGATCTCCAGGCGCATCACGGCATCGGCCTTCAGGGTGGTGAGCGGCTCCACTTCGGTCTGGTTTTCATCGGGGCTCAGGGTGACCACGGCCACCAGCACCAGGACCAGCACCAGCAGGCCGATATTGAGTAATGCTCTCGTGTTCATGCGCTCGCTTCCGTCAGGTGGTGCCCGTGCTTTGGCTCACTGTTTGCGTCGCCGCAGCCAGATGGCGATACCGCTGCCGAGCAGGGCCAGCGGCAGGATCAGGGCGAAGAAGACCTTGATGATCACCCAGCCGGCGAAGCCCAGCGTGAGCGAGGTATCCGGCGCGGCCCTGGCCGGGATGGCGATGAAGCTGTCGTCGTGACTCAGCCAGTTGAGTATGTTCATCCCCAGGTCCATATTACCGGCGTTGCCGAGGTAGGTATTGGCGATGAAGTCGCCATCGCCCATGACCACTACCCGCTGTTGAGCCGAACCGGCATCGCCCGGGTCTGCCCCCGCTGCCGCGGCGCCGTCTTCGCCCGGTTCCGCGCCGGCGGCCGCCGTCGGCGCCTCGCGCGACATGGCCAGCCCGATGGCCAGCGGGCCGCGCACGTCCTTGCCCTCATCATATTCGGGCGTGGCGACGAGCGGACCGGTTTCCGACCAGGAGTTTTCGGAAGTGGTCAGGAACTCGGTGACGATCCAGCCGTTGTCGGCCCTGAAATTGATCCCCGTGGCCTGGGGAAAGAGGGCGACATTGTTGTAACCGCGGGTGATGGGATGCACCGGTTGCGGTGTGATCAGCACGGCGGTGGTCTCGTCGGTATCGATGTAGAGCGTGATGGTGGGATCGATGATGATGCCCGGAACGAAGAAGATACCAAGCTCCTCCGCCAGTGGCTTGAGGCCCTTCAGATCACCCGGGTCGTGCAGCCACAGCAGGTTGCCGCCTTTTTTCACGTAGTCCCTGACAAGCGCGACTTCGCCGGGCAGATAGTTGACCTGGGGGCCGGCGATGATCAGCACCGCCGTGTCCTCGGGCACGCCGCCTTCCTTTACGAGGTTGACGCTGGCGAAGCGAAAACCCTTTGCCGTCAGGCGCCGGGTAAACTCGCCGAGGTCAAAATTGGCATCGCCGTCGGGGTTGCGCTCCCCGTGGCCCGTGACAAAGACGATCTTGCGCTCGCCGCTGCGCATCAGGCGTTGCAGGGCATTGGTCAGGGCCTGCTCGTTGAGGCGTTGCACGTGCTCCGTGCGTGACTGGTATTCCACCACCAGCTCGCCATCCACGCGGATCCCCATGTCCCGTACCAGTTGCGGACTGGTCTCCGGGTTGATGAACCTGAGTTCGATGTCGGGCTTGTAGCGCTGGTAGCGCCCGATGAATTCACTGATCGGCACGCGCAGCTGGTCGGGGTTGTCGTCGGAGGCAAAGGCCGTGATGGTCACCGGCCCCTGTATGCGCTCCAGCAGGGCGATGCTGGCCGGCGAGAGGGAGTTCCGCTGGTTGGCCGTCCAGTCGGCCTCGAAACTGTAGCGGTTGCTGATCCACGCCAGCAGTCCCATGGCGACGATGAACAGGACGATGAACAGGTAGTACTGGAGACGGACCTGGAAGCGGGATTTCGGCGTTACTTGCATGTTTCTTCGTTGTCCTGGTTGACGCTGGTGAAAGACTCGGCTCGGTAAGGGCTCAGTGCTGCAAGCGGTCGTTGTCGAGGCGACGGATACTGAGCACCAGGAAGGTGACGATGAACAACAGGTAGAAGATCACGTCACTGCTCTTGAACACGCCCCTGGCCATGGCGTCGAAATGTTGCAGCAGCGATACGTAGCGCAGCAGTTCCGCGTCGCTTTCCATGGTGCTGCTGGCGGCAACGAAATCGATGATCCACAAAAACAGCAGGAAGCCAAAGGTACTGACGGCGGCCACCACCGGTTCGCGCGTCAGCGTGGAGATGAACACGCCCGCGGCGGCAAAGGCGCAGATCAGCAGGAAGGTGCCGAGCAGCACGCTGGCCAGCATGCCAAAGTCGATGCTTCCCGCAAAGAGAATGGACAGCGGCATCAGTGTCAGCATGGCGAGCATGATGGCGAGGAAGGCCACCACGCCGAAGAACTTGCCCAGCACGATCTCGGTCATGCTCACCGGCGCCGAGAACAGCAGGGGCAGCGTCCTGTTGCGACGTTCGCCGCTAATGACGCGCATGGTGATCAGCGGGATCACCAGCAGCAGGAAGAAGGCCGTGCTCTGAAAGAGATTGCCGATGACGACTTCACTCACGCCGGGGGGCGTTTCCAGCATGGCCAGTTGCGCCTGCACTTCGTAGTACTGCTGGAAGCCGGTCAGGAAGATCATGGCCATGATGAGCTGAATCACGGCCAGAATCGACCAGGCCAGGGGTGACAGGAACATGCTGTGCAGTTCGCGGCGGGCGAGGGTCCAGATCATCAGGCGGCCTCCTCCTCTGTATCATCGGCGGGATGTTCCATGCTCGTCAGTTCGACGAAGATCTGCTCCAGGCTCTTCCGCTCCGGCGACAGCTCGAACAGTCCCCAGTCCTCCTTCACCGCGCGCGCGGCGACGGCCTCCGCCGGGTTGTCGTCCGGGGCATGGTGAATGCGCACATGGTCGGCATCGATGGCATCCACGCCGGTGACACCGGCAATGCCGGCAAGGGTGTCCGTTGTCGGCATGCGGTGACAGCCGAGCACGAAACTGTCGGTGTCCATCTTGCGCGTCAGGTTCTCGATGCTGTCGTTGAAGACCAGCTCCCCCTGGTTGATGATCTGCACGTGATCGCAGGTCATGGTGACCTCGGGCAGGATGTGGGTGGAGAGGATGACGCCGTGCTCTTCGCCCAGTTCGCGGATCAGTTTGCGGATCTCGCGGATCTGGATGGGGTCGAGGCCGACGGTGGGTTCGTCGAGCACCACCACCGAGGGGGAGTGGATCACCGCCTGGGCGATGCCGACGCGCTGCTGGTAACCCTTGGAGAGGTTGGCGATGAGGCGCTGACCCACGTCATCCAGTCCGCAACGCTCCCTGGCGCGCGCCACCGCGGCATCCACGCCCTCGCGGCGAATGCGGTTGAGGCGCGCGCAGAAACGCAGGTACTCGTCCACGGTGAACTCGGTGTACAGCGGCGGTTGTTCCGGCAGGTAGCCGATCTCCGCCTTGGCGTCTTTCGGCCGGTCGAGCAGGTCCATGCCGCAGATGCTCACCGCGCCGGCGCTGGGCGCAAGGTTGCCGGTGAGAACCTGCATGGTGGTGGACTTGCCGGCGCCGTTGGGGCCGAGAAAGCCGAGCACTTCGCCACGCTTCAGCTCGAAGCTGATGTCATTGACGGCGCAGATAGGCCCGTAGAAACGGCTGAGGTGACTGACGCTGACGAGGGTGTCCGAACTCATGGGGCGTGTTTCCGTCGTTTCTTGTTGTGTATCCCTTGATCCATGGCAAATTTCGACCGGATCAATCTACATTTCCCCACTCCGGGGCCGATAATGCAATATAACAGGTTTGCCCCCGCCATGGTGTGACGGTGTGTGATCGGGCGGCCGGGGCGGCGAAATTATATGTCAGAAACACTGTGCCACAAATACGGTTTCGACGCGGCGGGACGGCGCGAGCGCCTGGCGCTGGCGCGCCTGGGTGAGGAGGACGAGGCCCTGGCGCTCCTCCTGCACGAGGAGGTCATCGCGCCCCGTGTCAACGAGCTGGTGGAGGACTTCTATGTGTGGCTCGGGCAGCAGCCCCGGGCGCGGCAGTTCCTCGATGGCGAGGAACAGGTGGCGCGCCTGCGCGAGACCCAGCGGGCCTACCTGCTCTCCCTCGGCCTGGACTTCGACAGCGAGGACTACTTCGAGGATCGCCTGCGCATTGGCCAGGTCCACGTCAACATCGGCCTGCCGCTGAGCCTCTACCAGTGCGCCTACGGCTGGTTGCGCGATACCATCGCCACGCGCATCTGCACTACCCCCGGCCTCAACGATAACCAGAAGACGCGCCTGCGCAGCCTGCTCGAACGGATCATGACCCTCGATGAGACCCTGGCCACTGAATCCTATTATCTGGAACGGGTGGAGGAACTGGAGGAATCCCTGTCCTCCATGGCCCGGGAGCGCGCCCGCCTCAGCGAGCAGATTGAACGCGATGCGCTTACCGGGGTTGCCAGCCGACCGTATATAATGGAGCGCCTGGAACAGCAACTGGCGCGCACGCCACCGACGGTATTCAGCCTCATGATGATCGATCTGGACCACTTCAAGGACGTCAACGACCGGCATGGCCACCTCGTGGGGGACCACGTGTTGCGCGAGGTGGCGGGGCGGATCCGCGGCGCCACGCGCGATCTCGACCTCGTGGGCCGCTATGGCGGCGAGGAGTTCCTCGTTCTGCTGCCGGCCACCGGTCTCGAGACGGCCGCGCGTATCGCCGACCGCATTCGCGAGGCCGTGGCCGCCACGCCCCTGCACACCCGCGAGGCCAACGTGCCCATGACCATCAGCATCGGCGTCACCCAGTCCACGGCGATGGACAGCGCCGATACCCTCATCGGCCGCGCCGACTACGCCCTCTACCAGGCCAAGGAGGCGGGACGCAACCGCGTCAATATCGCATGAGCGGGTTGTTGCTGGGTGTCGATACCGGCGGCACCTTTACCGATTTCGTCCTCTTCGACGGCGCAGCCTTGCGCATCCACAAGGTCCTCTCCACGCCCCATGCGCCGGAGGAGGCCATCCTGCAGGGGATCAGTGACATGGGCCTCGACGAGGCCGTCGCCGCCGGCCGGCTGAGCGTGGTCCACGGCTCCACCGTGGCCACCAATGCCGCGCTGGAAGGCAAGGGGGTGCGCACCGTGCTGGTGAGCAACCGCGGTCTTGGCGATCTGCTCACGCTTGGGCGCCAGGCGCGCGCGGATCTCTACGATCTCCAGCCGCCCCCCGCGCCCGTGCCGGTGCCCCGCGAACTGTGCCTCGAGACCGGCGGTCGACTGGGCCCCGACGGCAGCGTGGTGGAGGATCTCGACGCCGCCGATCTCGCCGCCCTGCGCGAGGCCGTGGCGCGCCTGGCGCCCGAGGCGGTGGCCATCAACCTGCTGTTTTCCTGGCTCGACGACCGCTTCGAGCGCGCCATCGAGGCGGCCCTGCCCGGCGATCTGTTCGTGTCGCGCGCCTCGCGCATCCTGCCGGAGCTCGGCGAGTACGAGCGCGGCATCACCACCTGGCTCAATGCCTGGGTGGGGCCGCTGGTGGCCCGCTATCTCGCGCGCCTGGCCGCCGGTCTGGGCGAGAGCTGCCTGGCGGTGATGCAGAGCAGCGGCGGCACCATGGCCGCCGCGCAGGCGGGCGACGAGGCGGTGCACATGCTGCTCTCCGGGCCGGCCGGCGGGCTGGCCGGGGCGCGTTTCGTCGGCGCCGCGGCGGGGCGCGAGCGCCTGTTGACCTTCGACATGGGCGGCACCTCCACCGACGTGGCCCTCATCGACGGCGAGCTTCAGCTGACCAGCGAGGGGCGTATCGGCCCCTGGCCGGTGGCCGTGCCCATGGTGGATATGCACACCATCGGCGCCGGCGGTGGCTCGCTGGCCAGTGTCGATGCCGGCGGCCTGTTGCAGGTGGGGCCGGAATCCGCCGGCGCCCGTCCCGGTCCTGCCTGCTACGGTCTGGGGGGCCGCCAGGCCACGGTGACCGACGCCAACCTGGTGCTGGGTCGCCTGCGCGCCGATGCCTTTCTCGGCGGGCGCATGCGCCTCGACGAGGCGGCGGCGCGCGAGGCGGTGGCGGTGGTGGCGCGGGACCTGGGCCTCGGCGTGGAGGCCGCCGCCGAAGGCATCGTCGCCGTGGCCAACGAGCACATGGCCCATGCCCTGCGCGTGATGTCGGTGCAGCGCGGCGTGGATCCCCGCGAGCTCACCCTGGTGTCCTTCGGTGGCGCCGGCGGCCTGCATGTGTGCGCGCTGGCCTCGGCGCTGGGCATGAGCCGGGCCATGGTGCCCACCCAGGCCGGGGTGCTCTCGGCGCTGGGCATGCTGGCCGCGCCCCGCGCGCGCCATCTCTCGCGCACCTTCCTCGGTACCCTCGCCCATCTGCCTGAAGCCGACATCGCCGCCCTGATGGACGAACTGGCGGCAGAGGGCCGCGCCGCGCTGGTCGCCGAGGGGCTGGCGGCGGCGCAGCTGCGCGAACAGCGCTCGGTGGATCTGCGCTACCGGGGACAGTCCAGCGTCCTCAACGTCCCCTGGCACGACGCCGCGCAGGCCGCGGCTGATTTCCACCTCGCCCACGCCGCGCGCTACGGCCACCGGCTGGACGCCCCGGTGGAACTGGTCAACGTGCGCGTGGTGTGCCGGGGCCCCGAGGGTGCCCTGCCGCTGACGCCGCCCGGCGAGGCGCGCGCGGCCAGGCCGGTGGAACGGGTGAGGCTCCACGGCATCGACGCGCCGGTGCCGGTTCACGCGCGCGAGCACCTCGCCGCGGGCCAGCGCATCCCCGGGCCGGCGCTCATCACCGAGACCGTCTCCACCACCTGGCTCGCCCCCGGCTGGACGGCGACGGTGGACGCCTCGGGCAGCCTGATGCTGGCGCGGGAGGCCGATTGAGTGGAAAGTTTCCACAGCAGTCTGCCGGGATATGTCCAAGCCGCTGATAAGGCAGGGGTTATAAACAGGGTAAAGGGCGGCATAAAGGACTATACTTGTGAGGTTAGTCACAATCACGGAAATCCCCTGTTATGCCCTTTACATTACTCGACGGCCTGATTGACTGGTCCGTCTGGACCCTCGTGGTCTACTTTCTCGTTACCACCCATCTCACCCTGATCCCGGTCACGCTCTACCTCCATCGCTGCCAGGCCCATCGTGCCCTCGAACTGCATCCGCTGGTTACCCACCCCTTCCGTTTCTGGCTGTGGTTGACCACCGGCATGGGCACGAAGGAATGGGTCGCGGTGCATCGCAAGCACCATGCCTTCGTGGAGACCGAGGGTGATCCCCACAGCCCCATGGTCCACGGCATCCGCAAGGTCATGCTGGAAGGCACCGAGCTCTACCAGCAGGCCGCCCGCGACCCCGAGGTACTGAAACGCTACGGTTTCGGCACGCCGGACGACTTCATGGAGCGCCATGTCTATAGCCACCGCTACCTTGGCATCGGGCTCTACCTGCTGCTGGCGGTGGCCCTGTTCGGCCCCATCGGCATCACCATCTGGGCCTTCCAGATGATGTGGATCCCCTTTATCGCCGCCGGTGTCATCAACGGCATCGGCCACTACTGGGGCTACCGCAACTACGACGAGGTGGCCGACACCTCGCGCAACATCGTCCCCTGGGGCCTGTTCATCGTTGGCGAGGAACTGCACAACAACCACCATGCCCACGGCAGCTCGGCGAAGTTCTCCGCGAAGTGGTGGGAGTTCGATCTCGGCTGGTTCTACATCCGCGTGCTGTCCCTGCTGGGGCTGGCGAAGGTGCGCAAGCTGGCGCCGAAACCCATCCAGGTGCCGGGCAAGTCACGCCTCGATATGGAGGCCATGCGCGCCATCATCAACGCGCGCTTCCAGGTGATGGCGGAATACAGTCGCAAGGTCATGAGTCGCGTGGTGCGCGACGAGGTGAAGGTCCACGGTGACAGCGCCGCGCGCCGCATTCTGCGTCGCGCCCGCCGCCTGTTGCCGCGCTCTGATCTGCTGCTCAACGAAAGCCACCGGCGCGAGCTGGCCATGGCGCTCTCCCAGAGCGAACGCCTGCGCGTGGTCTATGACTTCAAGAAACGCCTCGGCGCCCTGTGGAACCAGACCGCCAGCAGCCAGGAGCAGTTGCTCCATGCGGTACAGGACTGGTGTCGCCAGGCCGAGGCCACGGGTATCCGGGCCCTGCAGGACTTCGCCCAGCGGTTGCGCGGTTACGCGCTGATGCCGCCGCAGGCCGCCGGCGCCTGAGGGAACGCGGTGCCTGAAACGAAAAAACCCCGCCGACCGGCTGGTCGGCGGGGTTTTTTTACTTCGTCGCGGGGAGGCCTACTTGATCTTGGCTTCCTTGTACATGACGTGCTTGCGTACGACGGGATCGAACTTCTTGATCTCCATCTTCTCCGGCATGTTGCGCTTGTTCTTGGTGGTCGTATAGAAATGGCCGGTACCGGCACTGGAGACCAACCTGATTTTTTCACGAGCGGACTTGGCCATGGTCTGTCTCCCTCTAGATCTTTTCGCCGCGGGCGCGCATCTCGGCCAGAACCTGGTCGATGCCCTTCTTGTCGATGATGCGCATGCCCTTGGAGGAGACGCGCAGTTTCACGAAGCGCTTCTCGCTCTCAACCCAGAACCGGTGGTTGTGCAGGTTGGGCAGGAAGCGGCGCTTGGTCTTGTTGTTGGCATGTGACACGTTGTTGCCCGACATCGGGCGTTTCCCGGTCACCTGACACACTCTGGACATGGTTTTGCTCCACTGAATTCGTCGATTTCGGCCGCCGCCGGGATTTCCCGGACGCAACCGACAAGAGCGCGAATTCTAGGGAAAAACGGCCGCCGATACAAGCCGCGGACAGGCGGGATGATTGCCGTAATGGAAACATATAACCATGCTTTAAGTATGGTAAATTATGGTATCCCCCACATAAGAATTTCTACAGGTCAATAGCTGGTGTCGTACAGGATCTGTTACAACAATCCCCGCTCCGCGAAGGAGACCGCCTCGCCGTCACCGATGACGATGTGATCCAGCACACGCACCTCCACCAGCTCCAGCGCCGCCTTGAGGCGGGCGGTGAGCTGGCGGTCGGCGGCGCTGGGCTCGGCCACGCCGCTGGGGTGGTTGTGGGCGAAGATCACTGCGGCGGCATTGTGCTTGAGCA
>JALTLF010000132.1 GCA_027005735.1 Chromatiales bacterium
TCCTTGTCGTCGCCCTTGATGGCCTCTTCCAGGTTCTTGATGGCCGTCTCGATGGCCTCCTTCTCGCCCGGCTCCAGCTTGTCCTCGCCGATTTCCTCCATGGACTTGCGCGTGGCGTGGATCAGGGCATCGCCCTGGTTACGCGCATCGACCAGTTCGTGGAAGGCCTTGTCCTCGGCGGCATGCGCCTCGGCATCCTTGACCATGCGCTCGACGTCTTCTTCCGACAGGCCGCTGGAGGCCTTGATGACGATGGACTGTTCCTTGCCGGTGGCCTTGTCCTTCGCCGAGACGTTGAGAATACCGTTGGCGTCGATATCGAAGGTCACTTCGATCTGCGGCACGCCGCGCGGCGCCGGCGGAATGTCGGTGAGGTCGAAACGACCCAGCGACTTGTTGGCGTCGGCGCGTTCGCGCTCGCCCTGCAGGACGTGCACGGTCACGGCGGTCTGGTTGTCGTCGGCGGTGGAGAACACCTGCGTCGCCTTGGTCGGGATGGTGGTGTTCTTCTCGATGAGCTTGGTCATGACGCCGCCCATGGTCTCGATACCCAGCGACAGCGGGGTCACGTCGAGCAGCAGCACGTCCTTGACCTCGCCACCGAGTACGCCACCCTGGATGGCGGCGCCCACGGCGACGGCCTCGTCGGGGTTGACGTCCTTGCGCGGTTCCTTGCCGAAGAACTCGGCCACGGCGTCCTGCACCTTGGGCATGCGGGTCTGGCCACCGACGAGGATGACGTCGTCGATCTCCGCGGCCGACAGGCCGGCATCCTTGAGGGCCACCTTGCAGGGCTCGATGGAGCGCGCAATGAGATCCTCCACCAGCGACTCCAGCTTGGCGCGGGTCAGCTTGATGTTGAGGTGCTTCGGCCCGGCGGCATCGGCCGTGATGTACGGCAGGTTGACGTCGGTCTGCTGGCTGGAGGACAGCTCGATCTTGGCCTTCTCGGCGGCCTCCTTGAGGCGCTGCATGGCCAGCGGGTCGCCCTTGAGGTCGATGCCCTGATCCTTCTTGAATTCCTCGGCCAGGTAGTCGATCACGCGCAGGTCGAAGTCCTCGCCGCCGAGGAAGGTATCGCCGTTGGTGGATAGCACTTCGATCTGGTGCTCACCGTCGATGTCGGCGATCTCGATGATGGAGATATCGAAGGTACCGCCACCGAGGTCATAGACCGCGATCTTGCGGTCGCCTTCCTTCTTGTCCAGCCCGTAGGCCAGCGCGGCCGCCGTCGGTTCGTTGATGATGCGCTTGACCTCGAGGCCGGCGATCTTGCCGGCGTCCTTGGTGGCCTGGCGCTGGGAATCGTTGAAGTAGGCCGGCACGGTGATGACCGCCTCGGTGATTTCCTCGCCGAGGTAGTCCTCCGCGGTCTTCTTCATTTTCATCAGCACGCGCGCGGAGATCTCCGGCGGCGCCATCTTCTTGCCGTTGACCTCCACCCAGGCGTCACCGTTGTCCGCCTTGATGATCTTGTAGGGCACCATGTCGATGTCCTTCTGCACCTCGGCATCGTCGAACTTGCGACCGATGAGGCGCTTGATGGCGAACAGGGTGTTGTGCGGGTTGGTCACCGCCTGGCGCTTGGCCGACTGCCCCACCAGCACCTCACCGTCGTTGGTAAAGGCGACGATGGAGGGCGTGGTGCGGTCGCCTTCACTGTTTTCGATAACCTTGGGCTTGCCACCTTCCATCACTGCCACGCAGGAGTTGGTGGTACCCAGGTCGATGCCGATAATCTTTCCCATTTTCTTGATTCTCCCGGTATAAATTCCGCTATAAATTCAGATTTTTCAGTACAAACATGTCCAGAATTCTTTCATCTGCAGGCTAGATGGGGGTATCGGCCCCGAACTCAAGCCTCTTCGTCCACTTTTGCCTCGCTTTCGCCCTCGGCGGCCTTGCTGACCACCACCATGGCGGGGCGGATGAGGCGCTCGTTGAGGGTGTAGCCCTTCTGCATCACCGACAGCACGGTATTGGGCGCCTTGTCGGCGCTCTCCACCATGCTCATGGCCTGGTGCAGTTCGGGGTCGAAGGGGGCGTCATGGGGATCGATGGCCTCGATGCCGTAGCGCGCCATGACGTCGCTGAGCATCTTGAGGGTCAGTTCCACGCCCTCGCGCAGCTTCTCGGCGTCCGTCTGGCTCCCCTCGCCGGCCGCCTGCAGCCCCATTTCCAGGCTGTCGCGCACCGGCAGGAGATCACGGGCGAACTTTTCCAGGGCGTACTTGTGGGCATTCTCCACGTCGCGCTCGGCGCGGCGGCGCAGGTTCTCCAGCTCCGCGCGGGCGCGCAGGACCTGGTCCCAGTTTTCCTCCGCTTTGGCCTTCGCGGCCTCCAGTTCGGCGGCCAGGTCCCCGTCGTCCCCGGCCGGCGCGTCCTGCGCCTCCGGTTCCGGATCGGAACCTGCCTCCGGGTTGGCCGTCGCTTCCGGCTGTTCCGTGTTGGCTTCGCTTTCGTTGTTCATTCGGTTCGACTCCGTGATTTTTCCTGTTCTTTGGGCCGCCCGCGCGGCCATGATTTTTCCGCGCCCGAGCACGCGCCGCCCGGCCCCGTTCCCCCTATATGGGTGCCCCTATTCCGATGACAAGGCGGAACCCAGCAGTTTTGCCGTCACATCCACCACCGGGATGACCCGGTCGTAGGCCATGCGCGTGGGGCCGATGACCCCCAGCACGCCCACCACGCGGTCGTCCACCTTGTAGGGGGCGGTGACCAGCGAGCAGGTATCCAGGCCGGCGCGGCCGGACTCCTCGCCGATGAAGATCTGGATGCCGTCGGCTTCGATGGAGCGATCCAGCAGGTGGAGGATGTCGCGCTTGGTATTGAAGGCCTCGAAGAGCTGGCGCAGCTTGTCGATGTCGGCCATCTCCTGGTAGCCCAGCAGGTTGTCCTGGCCGGCCACCAGGAAGTCGTCGTCGGCCTCCTGCTGGAAGACCCGGTCGGCCACGTCCAGCGCCGTGGCCATGATGCTGCGCATGTCGGCGCGCGCCTGCTCGATGCTGGCGAGCACCTGGGCCCGGACCTCGCGCAGATCCGCGCCGCTGAATTCCTGGTTGAGGTAGCCGGCCATGCGCTCCAGCTCCGCGCGGGAGTACTGGCGGTCGGACATGATGACGCGGTTTTGCACCTCGTGGTCGTTGAGGATGAGAATGACGAGGATGCGGTTGCCGCCCAGCGGCAGAAACTCGATCTGGCGCAGGGTGCAGACCTCGCGGCGCGGCAGCATGACGATACCCGCCATGTGGGTGAAGCTGGACAGCAGGCTGGAGGCCGACTGCAACAGGCTGCCGGTTTCCACCTGCGCGCCCTCCAGTTCCTTTTGCAGGCGCTCGACGGTATTGCGCCGCAGGGGCTTGACGGTAAGCAGGGAGTCCACGAACAGGCGGTAGCCCTGGGCGGTGGGAACGCGCCCGGCGGAGGTGTGCGGCGAGGTCACCAGGCCCATTTCCTCGAGATCCGCCATGACGTTGCGGATGGTGGCGGGGCTGAGCGACAGGGGCGTATCACGCGCCAGGGTGCGCGAGCCCACGGGCTGACCGTCGCGGATGTACCGCTCCACCAGCGCCTTGAGCAGGCGTTCCGCCCGTTCCGAGAGGATCTTTTCCGTCACAGCGCCTCCGCATCCGATATCTGTCCGCAACCACAACCACCGGCCCCGACGCGCAGGCTGGCTGGCACTCACCTCTATAGAGTGCCAATTCTAGTCATTTCCCCGCGGCTTGGGTAGTGCGCCGAGTCGGCGCCGGCCCCCGTCCGGGCACCGTTTCTAGAAGCCGCGGCGGCACCTGTGCTAGGGTTGGGCCGCATATGAACGCGAGCTTCAACACTATTGGGGTGATCGGCAAGTTCGGCAACCCCGCCGTCAACGACACGGTACGGGCCCTGGCGCGGCACCTGCGCGAGGGCGACAGGCACGTCATCCTCGACGCGGCCACCGCCGAGACCCTCGGCAGCGAGGAATTCGAGACCGGCGACCGCCAGCGTCTCGGCGCCGAGTGCGACCTGGCCATCGTCGTCGGCGGCGACGGCACGCTGCTCAATGCCGCGCGCGGGCTGGTGCTCCACGACGTGCCCCTGCTCGGCATCAACCTCGGCCGCCTCGGCTTCCTCGTGGACATCTCGCCGGACGGCATGCTCGAGACCCTCGACGAGATCCTCGCCGGCCACTACCGCGAGGAACACCGCCTCCTGCTGCACGCCGAGGTCTTCCACGAGGGGGACAAGGTCAGCGAGAGCGACGCCTTCAACGACGTGGTGGTGCACAAGTGGGAAGTGGCGCGCATGATCGAGACCGAGACCTACATCGACGGCCAACTGCTGTCGGTGATGCGCTCCGACGGCCTCATCGTCTCCACCCCCACCGGCTCCACTGCCTATGCCCTGTCCGGCGGCGGACCCATCCTGCACCCGACGCTGGACGCCATGGTGATGGTGCCCATCTGCCCCCACGCCATGAGCTTCCGGCCCTACGTCACCGATGGCAGCAGCCATATCGAGATCGTCGTCACCGAGACTGCCCACTCCCACGCCCAGGTGACCTGCGACGGCCAGATCAACCTCGGCATCGTCACCGGCGACCGGGTGCGCATCTCGCGCCACGACAAGGCGGTGCGGCTGATCCACCCCATGCAATACAATTTCTACGACATCCTGCGCGCGAAACTGAACTGGGGAGGATAGACGGGACGGGCGCCCTGTCGGGAAGCGAGCATGCTGACACACATCCTGGTGCGTAACTTCGCCATCGTCGAGGAACTGGAGCTGGAGTTCCACGCCGGCCTGACGGTGCTCACCGGCGAGACCGGCGCGGGCAAGTCCATTCTCCTCGACGCCCTCGGCCTGGCGCTGGGTGATCGCGCCGACAGCGGCCTCATCCGCCACGGCGCCGAACGCGCCGAGGTGGCGGTGGGCTTCGACATCGGCGGCCAGCCCGCAATACAGGAATGGCTGCGCGCACACGAACTCGACAGCGGCGGGGAATGCATCATCCGCCGCACGGTCAACCGCAACGGCCCCTCGCGCGCCTACATCAACGGCCAGTCGAGCACGGTGCAGACGCTGCGCGAACTGGGCGAACAACTGGTGGACCTGCACGGCCAGCACGAACACCAGTCCCTGCTCAAGGCCGCCAGCCAGCGCGAGATCCTAGACAGCTATGCCGACAATGCCGCGCTGCTGGAACAACTGCGCACCACCTTCGCGGCCTGGCAGGCGGCGCAGGCCGAGCATGAACAACTGGCCGCCGCCCACCAGGAGCGCGCCGCGCGCCTCGACCTGCTGCGCTTCCAGGTGGACGAAATGGCGCAACTCGATCTGCGCGAGGACGAGATGGCCGGCCTGGAGACGGAACACCGCCGCCTGGCCAACGCCAGCGAGCTGGCCGGGGGCTGCACGCGGGTGCTGGATCTGCTGGCCGACAACGAGGACTACGCCATCCAGACCCTGCTCAACCAGGCGCGCGGCGAATTGCAGAAGCTCGCCGCCACCGACACCAGCCTCGCCGACAAGCTGC
This sequence comes from Chromatiales bacterium, assembly GCA_027005735.1. Taxonomy (GTDB): domain Bacteria; phylum Pseudomonadota; class Gammaproteobacteria; order CAMYNG01; family CAMYNG01; genus HyVt-448. The sequence goes on from JALTLF010000132.1 coordinate 5,519, forward strand.
CCATGCTGGAGGAAGCGGACATCCAGCTGCAGGAACTCGCCAGCGACCTGCGTCATTACCAGGACGCGCTGGCGCCCGATCCCGCGCGCCTCGAGACACTGGAACAACGCCTCGCGCAACTCCACCAGCTCTCGCGCAAGCACAACACGCCGGTGGAGGAATTGCCCGCCCTGCTCACGCGCATGCAGGCGGAACTCGCCGAGCTGGAGAACAGCGACATCCGCCTCGAGGAACTGGAAAAACGCGTCGCCACGCTGGCCGAGGCCTACCGCGAACTGGCCATGCAGGTATACCAGCGGCGCATGGCGGCGGCGGCGAAACTCGGCAAGGCCGTCACCGCGGCCATGCAGGAGCTGGGCATGGAAGGCGGCCGCTTCGAGATAGCCGTCACCCACGAGGAAGACGCCCCCTTCAGCCGCCACGGCCAGGACAGCATCGCATTTCGCGTCAGCGCCAATGCCGGCCAGCCGCCGGGGCCGCTCAACCGCGTGGCCTCCGGCGGCGAGCTGTCACGCATCAGCCTCGCCATCCAGGTGAACGCCGTGGAAGGCATGCCCATCCCCACGCTGATCTTCGACGAGGTGGACGTGGGGATCGGCGGGCGCGTGGCGGAGATCGTGGGACGCAAGCTGCGCAGCCTGGCGGCACAGCGCCAGGTGATCTGCGTCACCCATCTGCCCCAGGTGGCGGCGCTGGGACACCAGCACATGCAGGTCAGCAAGCGAACCGCCGATGAGATCACCGTCACCCGGATCCATGCCCTGTCAGCGGACCAGCGTGTGGACGAGATCGCGCGCATGCTGGGCGGGCTGGAGATCACCGAGCAGACGGTCTCCCACGCGCGGGAACTCATCGAGCGCGCGGACGCAGTGTAGAGTCGGCTGCAATCAGGCCCGCTTCTGGCAGGCCGGGCAGATCCCGTAGATATAGAGTGAATGGTCGGTCATGCTGTAACCGGCCTTGCTGGCAATGGCCTGCTGGCGATCCTCGATGGTTTCGTCGTAGAACTCGTCCACGCGTCCGCACTTCACGCACAGGATGTGGTCGTGGTGCTCGCCCAGTTCAAGCTCGAAGACCGAGTGGCCTTCGTCGAAGTGGTGGCGACGCACCAGCCCGGCGGCCTCGAACTGGGTCAACACCCGGTACACCGTCGCCAGGCCCACGTCTTCCCCACCCTCCAGCAGGGCCTTGTACACGTCTTCGGCGCTGAGGTGGCGCTGGCGACTATGCTCGAGGATGTCGAGGATCTTGAGGCGCGGCAGGGTGGCCTTGAGGCCGGCTTTCTTGAGGTCCTGGCTTTCCATGGTGCATCGCTATACGCACCCGCGGGTGCTGGGTTATCATTCCTGCGCCCATTATAGCCGTAACGAGCATGCGAATGCGAATACTTCTCATTATCCTGATCCCCGCCCTGACACTGACGGCTGCCGGCTGCAGCATCTATCAGCCCGACATTCAACAGGGAAATGTACTGGAGGCAGAAAAGGTCGCGAAACTCAAGCCCGGCATGACCCGCCGGCAGGTGCTGTTCGTGCTCGGCTCCCCCATGCTGAAGAACCCCTTCGAGCGCAACCGCTGGGACTATGTCTACCTGCGCATCGACAAGCAGACCGAGAAGCGCGAGTACCAGCGCCTGACCCTCTACTTCGAGGACGACCGTCTGGCGCGCATCGACGACACCCGCTTCGAACCGGAAAAACCGCGCGACACCGCCGCGGAATGAGGACTCAGGCGGTGGAGGTGTCGCCGCCCGCGTGCCGCTTTTCCTTCTTCGCCGCGCGCTTGCGGCGCGAGGCCTTCGGATCGGCAATCAACGGACGGTAGATCTCGATGCGATCCCTGTCCCGCGGCAGGCTGTCGAGTTTCACCAGCTTGCCGTAGATCCCCACCTTGTTGACCGCGAGATCGAGCTCGGGAAACTTCTCCAGGATCCCCGACTGTTCGATGGCCTCCTTCACCGTCGCGCCCTCGGGCACCTTCTCCTCGATGACCAGTTGCCGCTCGGGCCGGGCATGGGCCACTTCCACGGTGATCAGCTTGCGGTTATCCATAGACATCCTGGGCGCGCTTGACGAAGGCATCGATGAGGGTCGTCGCGATCTTGTTGAACATCTTGCCGAAGGTCAAGCCGATGAGGCGACTGGAAAACTCGAAATCCAGATCCAGGGTCACCTTGCAGCCGGCCTCGCCGAGGGAATGAAACTGCCACTCTCCCTCAAGGTAGCGAAACGGCCCCTCCAGCAGGCGCATGCGGACCTTGTGTCCTGGCTCCAGCGTGTTGCGCGTGGTGAAGGACTGGTGGATCCCGCTGTAGGCGATGTCGATGCTGGCGACGATATAGCCGTCGCCCTCCTCCAGCACGCGCGCGGCGCGGCACCAGGGGAGGAACTCCCCGTAGGCGGGAATGTCATTGACCAGCGCGTACATCTGGTCGGTCGTGTAGGGCACCAGCGCGGTGCGGCTGATCCTGGCCATGGCTAAGCCTGCACCGAGACGACAAGGCGGTAGAAAAAGACGAACAGGATCGCCACCGGCGTCACATAACGGATCAGCAGGCGCCAGCCACGCACGACGACAGTTCTTTCCATGGCCATCTCGGCCTGGATGGACTCGGAACGCATGAACCAGGCGGCAAAGACGATCATCGCCAGTCCACCCAGCGGCAACATGATATTGGCAGTCGCGAAGTCGATGATGTTGAACAGGTTGAGCGAAAACACGCGACTGTCGAAATCCATGCCGTCGATGCCGAGCCATTTCACCACGGGTTCGATCACGTCCCGCAGAGTGGTGCCCGAAGTGGCAAACACCGAGACGATGCCCAGCAGCCAGATGAGGATGCCGATCCAGGTTGCCGCCGCGGCGCGATCAAAACGCGCGGCATGCCGTTCACTCAGCCAGGCGACCGCCGGTTCCATGAGCGAAATGGCCGAACTCCAGGCGGCAAACAGCAACAACAGGAAGAACAGGGTACCAAAGAAGGCGCCCCCCGGCATGCTACCAAAGGCCAGCGGCAGCGTCAGGAAGATCAGATCGGGCCCCTCGCCCGGTGCCAGCTCCGCGGTGAACACCAGCGGGAAGATGGCGAGGCCGGCGAGGATGGCCACCACGGTATCGGCGCTGACCACTGCCAGTGTCATCCTGAAGATGGAGACTTCACGGTTGAGGTAGGAGCCATAGACCATGATGGCGCCCATGCCCAGGCTGAGGGTGAAAAATGAGTGGCCCATGGCCACCATCACCGGCGTCCAGGTAAAGATCCGCTGTCCCTCGTCGTCGAGCACGAACCTGCCGTGGCTATCCTGCAAATAGAAAAGCCTGTCGAAGTCGGGGCGGAAAAGAAAATCCACCGCCTGGTCGAAGCCCTTCAGGCTCATGGCATAACCGACGAGGATGAGCAGCAGCACGAACAGCGCCGGCATCAGCCAGCGCACCGTGCGCTCCAGCCCCAGGCGCAGGCCACGCGCCACGACGATGGTGGTCAGCACCATGAAGATGGTATGCCAGGCCAGCAGTTTCTCCGGCTCGCCGATGAGCCGGGTGAGTATGGCGCGGATCCCGTCCGCAGTCTGGTTTTCAAAGGCACCGCTGCCGGCACGGAACACGTAGGCCATGACCTCGCCACCCACGACGCTGTAGTAGGAGAGGATCAGAAAACCGGCAAGCATGCCGAACCAGCCCACGTAGCGCCATGCGGCGCTGCGTCCGGCCTGCATGGCCAGGGTCTGCATGGTGCCCACGGGGCTCTGGCGGCCGCGCCGGCCGAGCATGATTTCGGTCATCATCACCGGCGTACCAATGATGAGGATGAAGACGAGATAGACGAGGATAAAGGCGCCGCCCCCGTACATGCCGACGATGAAGGGAAACTTCCAGATGTTGCCGAGGCCGATGGCGGAGCCCACCGCGGCGAGGATGAAGGCCATGTGGGTGGACCACTGGCCGCGGCTACTGAGGGTGGCGGCATTCATGGCGTTCCGCTCAGGGATGGACCTCGAACTCGTTGCGCTTCAGCTTGCCGAGATAGTCCGCGAGTGCCGCGCGCACCTTGCCGTGCAGGACATACAGGCCGATGAAATTGGGGAAGGCCATGCCGAGGATCATCAGATCGCTGAAGGTAAGAATGTTTTCGGCGGTGGTGACCGAACCGATGACCACAAAAAGCACGAACATGACGCGGAAGGCCAGCGAGGCACGCTCACCAAACATGTAAGTCCAGCAACGCTCGCCATAATACGACCAGGAGATCATGGTACTGTAGGCAAACAGCACCACCGACATGGAAAGAATAATGGGGAACCAGCCGATCACCGTACCGAAGGCCGCGGCGGTAAGGCTGGCGCCTTCATTGCGCTCGATGAGTCCGGCGTACTGGGGATCGGCATAAACGCCAGTAATAACGATCACCAGCGCCGTCATGGTGCAGATGACGATGGTATCGATGAAGGGCTCCATGAGCGCAACGATGCCCTGGCGCACCGGGTAGGCCACCTTCGCGGTGGCGTGGGCAATGGCCGCCGAACCGATGCCCGCCTCGCTGGAGAAGGCCGCGCGCTTGAAGCCCTGCACCAGCGCGCCGATGAAGCCGCCGATACCGGCCTCGAAACTCAGGGCACTGGTGAAAATGAGTTCAAAGGCCCCCGGCACTTCGCTGGCATGGCCCAGGATGATCCACAGGCAGGCGAGGATGTAGATCAGTACCATGGTGGGGACGATGGCCTCGGCGGTATGCGCAATGCGGCGAATGCCGCCGATGATGACCACGCCCACCAGCGTCGCCATGATGAGTCCGTAGACCCAGGGATTGGCATCGAAGAAGGTGATCTGCTGCTTGACCGCGCCCAGTGACTGGCTCACCTGGAAGGCATTACCCGCCCCCAGCGAACCGCCGATGGTCATGACGCTGAACAGAATGGCAAGCACCTTGCCGGTCTGCGACCAGCCCTTCTCCGCCAGGCCGCGCGACAGGTATTCCATCGCCCCGCCCATGATATGCCCGTCCGGGCGCACCTCGCGGTACATCTGCGCCAGGGTGGCCTCGGTAAACTTGGTGGTCATGCCGAGGAAACCGGCGACGATCATCCAGAATACCGCCCCTGGTCCCCCGATACTCACCGCAATGGCCACCCCGGCGATATTCCCCAATCCCACCGTGGCCGACAGCGCGGTGGTCAGTGCCTGGAAGGGCGTCACTTCACCCGGCGCGCCCTTGACCTGGTACTTGCCGCGCAGGATCAGGTAGGCATGGCGAAACATGCGCAGGTTGATGAAGCCCATGCGTACCGTCAGGAAGGCCGCGCCGAGCACCAGCCAGGCCACCACGAAGGGCATCTCGCCTTCGCCGGGCAGGACGTCGAGAAAGAAGGCTTTGGCGAGAAAGGAGTTCACGGCGCCGAAGAGATCGTCCAGGGTCCACGTGGTCGCCTCCGTGGTCTGCGCCAGGGCAAGCGCAGGCATGAGCAACAGGCCGACATAACATGCCAGACGGAGAAGGACAGGACAGCGAGAGAAGAGTCGCATGACGGCCTCGTTATTCTATTGTTCTATGGTCAGGGTAAATGGTCTCGTCAGGGGCTATTATCAGGAAACTGGCCCCGTTGCTCAACACTTCACCGGCGTTGTGCGCGGCCGGTTTCGGAATTGTGATCCCCGCAGGTATAATGCCCGCCCATGGGCAGGAAAAAATCCAGCAAATCGGGCAAGTCCTCCGGTTCGAGTACCATTGTGCTCAACAAAAAGGCCCGCCACGACTACCAACTGGGCGAGAAGTTCGAGGCGGGGCTGGTGCTGGAAGGCTGGGAAGTAAAGAGCCTGCGCGCGGGCAAGGTACAGATCCGCGATGCCTATATTCTCATCAAGGATGGCGAGGCCTGGTTGCTGGGCGCAGTGATCACACCACTGGCCACCGCCTCCACCCACATCACGCCCGATCCCCAGCGCACGCGCAAGCTCCTGCTCAAGCGCGAGGAACTCAACCGCCTGGTCGGCGCCGTGGAGCGCAAAGGCTACACCGTGGTGCCCACCGCCATGTACTGGAAACGCGGGCGCGCCAAGCTGGAAATCGCGCTGGCCAAAGGCAAGCAACTCCACGACAAACGCGCCACGGAAAAGGACCGTGACTGGCAGCGTGACCGCCAGCGTATCCTGAAGCGAGGCTGAATCCAGGCTCGAGTGGCGAGAAGCGAGCCACCAGTTTACTGGCCGGAGATCGAAACCGGAGATCAGGCGAGTGTCATCCCGGTACCTTGCGACCCTCAAGCAGGGTATCGATGGCCTGTTCCACCGCCAGCATGCGAGCACGAATGGCATCGAAATCTCCTTCGTGCAGGGCGGTCTGCAACTCGCGCGTGGCGCCCGCCAGAGTATCGATACCGAAGTAACCGCATAGACCGTACAACTGGTGTGCATGTTCGCGCATGAGCGGAATGTCTTCCGCCATCAGGGCCTCGACCAGATTATCGCGTTGTACCGGCAGCTCGTCGTAGAGCTTATCCACCAGGTGTGGGGGAATATCCGAGGCCGTGCTACCCATGGTATCGGCGCTTCGTCCGCCATCCCCGCCGTCAGGATCGGCCGCCACGGGGCATGCACTGTCCTTCTTAGACACCGCGTTCACCTCTGCCGTGTCCCTGATCGTGGCGGACTCCTCCACGCCCCGGGGCGCGTCGAAGACCGCATCGCTGCCGGTGTGGCGAAAGATCACCGATACCAGGTCTTCGATCTTGATGGGCTTGTAGACGAAATCGGCAAAATCCCGCGTGCCGGTCTTCTCCGTGTTATGCACGAAGACATCGGCGGTCATGGCGATAATGGGAACCTGCGCCGAGGCCTCAAGGGCATGGATCTGCTCCGCGGCCTGCACGCCATCCAGTACCGGCATGTGGATGTCGAGGAAGATGATGTCGTATTCGTTCTCTCGCGCGGCGGCCACGGCCTCGGCGCCGTTCTCTACCATGTCCACGCTGACGCCAAGCTTGTGCATGTAAGCCTCCACCAGCGAGCGGTTGAAGGCATTGTCTTCCGCGGCCAGCACCCTGAGATGCCGGAACCCGGCCGACAGGGCAGCGATCTCGCCCGCCTTCTCCTCACTCACCAGTTCGTCCGCTTCGCCCAGCAGGCCCTTGATGGTCAACAGCAGACGGTCACGCCGTACCGGCTTGCTCAGTACCTGGCACCTGGCGTCACGATCGGCATGCAGGGCCTGCTCGCCACCGTGACTGGAGACCAGGATCAACAACTCACCGTCGTAGTACTTGCGCAGGCGATCATAGGTACGATCGATATGCTCGACGGTGGAATGCTGCGGCGACAGGCCAACGACCAGCAGATCGTAAGCCTCCCCGTTCGCCGCTTCGGCCTCGAGCATTTTCGGCAGGCGCGAAATACTGCCCGTGGTATAGACGCTGGCATTGAGGCGCAGCAGGGTGTTGCGCACCGCGCGGCGGGTATAGGGGTTGGCCTCGCACACCAGCAGCTTGCGCCCCGCGAGGGCGCCCGTCTCCACAGAGGAAAAACTGCGGTCCACTTCCACGGGAATGATCACCCAGAAGGTCGAGCCGACGCCGCGCTCGCTCTCCACGCCGATCTCGCCGCCCATCAGTTCCACGAGGCGCTTGCAGATACTCAGGCCCAGGCCGGTGCCGCCGAATCGCCGGCTGATGGAACTGTCCGCCTGGGAGAAGGGCTTGTAGAGATTGGCCTTCTCTTCATCCGTCATGCCGATACCCGTGTCCGAGACGGCGAGCCGGATCCAGGTTCGCTCCTCCTCGTCGTGATCAACGCTGACCTGCATGGTGATCCCGCCATCGCTGGTGAACTTGATGGCATTGTTGATAAAGTTGGTGGCGATCTGGTTGATGCGCACAGGATCGCCGTAGACCATCTGCGGCACTTCCGAATGGATCAGCAGGGCGATCTCCAGTTTCTTGTCGTGCGCCGCCGGTGACAGCATGCAAATGGTGTCCTCGAGACTGGAATGGAGATCGAAGGAGATCTTCTCCAGTTGCAGGTTCCCCGATTCCAGCCGCTCGAAGTTGAGAATGTCGTCGATGACCGAGACCAGCAGCGATGCCGACTGACTGATGGTGCGGGTATAGTCACGCTGCTCGCGGGTGAGGCTGGTCTCCTGCAGCAGGCGCGTGTAACCCACCACGGCATTGAGGGGCGTGCGGATCTCGTGGCTCATGTTGGCAAGGAAATCCGATTTCACCTTGCCCGCCTTGAGGGCCTCCTTGCGCGCCGCCTCGAGGTCGGCATTGCGCTCCTCGAGGATCTTGACTGTCTGGCGCAGTTCACGCGTGGCGTCATTGACCTTGTATTGCAGGGCCTGCTGGGCGGCCTGCATGCGGAAGGCCATGGCATTGATCCACTCTTCGAGCAGACCGATCTCGCCGCCGGAGCGCACCTCGACACGCGCATCCAGTTCGCCGTTGCGCAGTCGCATGACGGTCTCCACCAGGCGCAACATGGGCTCGACCACGCTCTCACCGATGCGTAGCGCGAGGAAGGCCGACAGGAAGAGCCCGACACCGATGAGCAGGATACCATTTATAATAATTTCCGTTTCGCGGCTCTTGAGCCTGGCAGTGGAGATCCGCACCACCGCCCAGCCCAGGTTGCGGGGCGCCTCGGCAGCCGGCACCTCGAGGTTCTGCAGGGTGTCTTCCTCCACCACGTCCACCACGGAGACGGTGGACACGCCGATGGGTTGTTCGAACTCCATGAAGTTGTCGTCGTCACCGTCGCCTGCCTCCACCTCGGTGTCCTGGTTGACGGTGAGGATCACCTCGCGGGACTCGTCGAGGATTTGCACCGATACTACGTCCGGTTCCCTGGCGATGCCGGCGGCCAGGCTACGCAGCACCTCCATGTTGCCGGCGAAGAGGGGAAACTCGCTGGCCGGCGCCAGGTGCTCCACCAGCAGGCGACCCCGTTCCTCGAGCTGCTGGTAGGCGGTCTTGACCCGCTCGGAGATCATGTAGGTACCGAGCAGGGTGGAAATGGTGACGAGGGGCACCATGGCCAGCACCATGACACGGCGCTGGATCCCCCAGTTCTGGATGTCGAGGGGCTTAATCATGCCGATACCCCTTGTAGTACTTTTTCAACTCCTCCACGGCCGGGATGCGAAAGCGCAGGGAACGCGCCAGGCGACGATTGAATTCGATGGTGAACTGCTTCGGGTAGTAGCGCCTGCCGCCCTGCCAGCGTCCCTTTCTGAGCATCTCCAGGAACACCTCGGCGCCCTGGCGACCGATCATCTCCGGGGTCGAATAGACCGAGGCAAGCGCACCGGCGCGCACGAAGGCCTGAGAGAAACCAATCACCGGCTTGCGCTGCTGGAAGGCCGTATAGAGCAGCCAGCGCGCAGTGCGATTGTTCATGATGGCGGGATCATAGACGGCCAGGATGACATCGGTGTCGCGCACCAGTTCGGTGATCTGCGCGGCGGCATCCTCCGGGTCATGGATCACGGCCACCTCGAGCTTGAAACCGTGCGCGCGGGCAACGGGCTTGAGTTCAAACAGTTTAGGCAGGCCACGCGTGCCCAGCACCACGCCTATGCGCCGCGCCTCGGGAATGAGTTTGCCGATGACCGAGAACAGGCGCTCCGGCGGCTGGTCCAGATAGACGGCACTGAGGTTTTCCAGCGACGCGCCATTGCGCATTTCCGGGCTGGACTCGGTGAGACTGTCGATGACGACTTCCGGTACCAGCAGGCTCAGCACCGGGGCGAAGTCGTTCTCCCGCAGGGCGGCCTCGGTGGCGCGGGCCCCCACCGCCACGGCGAGATCGTAGTCCTGCCCATCGACGAAACGGCGCGGCAGGGCATCACTGCCGTTGAGCCTGATCACCGACAGACGCACCGCCTCGCCGGTGGCCTCCGCGAGGCGTTCCTCGAAACCCCGTTGCGCCTCGAGATGAATACGCCCCTCGCGGCTCAGGATCAGGGCCACGTGCGCGCCCTGTGCCTGCACACCCCCTGCCGGTACGAGCAGAACCACTGCCAGCAGCAGGGTGAGGCCCCAGCGCCGGGGCGAAAATTGTCGTGCCAACGAAGTACGCATGAGCAGGTTCAGGCGGTTGCGCTGCGCAGGTGCGCGGGCGCGAGATCGGTATGCGCCCGGCGCAGGTTACGCGACGCGACCCGGGTGGGGAGCGGAAAGCCGACGAGAATCATCTGGTGGAACGACACACTACGCCACCTCTGGCAACACGGACCCTGTTATCCACGCCGATTGTGGATAATCCGGGGTGATTCCGCAACAGCAGGGCGTATCAGGATCGCGGATACAGCATGCCTAGCGCGCGACGCTGGAGAGATCCAGCGTCTGGGCGATGATGCCAGCCTGCGTGCGGTTGGAGACGTTGAGGACCTTGAGGATGGCGGTGACATGGATCTTGACCGTGTTCTCCGACAGGCCCAGGTCACGGGCGATTTCCTTGTTGGACTTGCCCTGCCCCAGCATCAGCAGCACATCGAGCTGGCGGCTGGTGAGTTCCGGCGGAATGGCAACCTTGGGCCGCGAGTTACCCAGCAGATCACCGCCCAGACCAAATCCGGTATCACCGCGTTCACCGTCGGACTGCAGCATGGCGGGCGGGATATAGACGCCGCCGGAGAGCACCAGCTTGACGGCACTCAGCATGACGTCGCGGCTGGCGGACTTGGGGATGTAACCCGAGGCGCCGTAGTCGATGACCTTGCGCATGTGATCGGGATCTTCGGAGGCTGACATCAGCACCACGGGGATATCGGGGAATTTCTCGCAGACCTGGATGAGCAGTTCGAATCCGTTGGCGCCCGGCATGATGAGATCGAGAATGGCGACGTCGAGGTCGGGATTGCCGGCCATCACCTCGAGCACCTGCTCGGCGTTCTCGGCTTCGAGGATCTCGATGTCCGGGGCCAGTTCGCCCAGCGAATGACGCATTCCTTCGCGCACCAGTACATGGTCGTCTGCTACAAGTAATTTCAAGGTCTCTACCCTCAATTCGGTTCGTATCACGCCGCTGTCACCGCTCCCGCAGACCCACTCCTCACGCGGTTTCCGGCGTATATTTTTACCACTAATTCTAGTGGATATGGGGCCCGGATTTCGTTAGCCCCGTGGTATTAATACATATCTAGTACGTCCGCCCGATGGACGCCAGCGGGCCGGAGCCGCAAAATTGAACCGTGTTGGCAAGGGATCCGCCACCCCCGGCGCCCCGTGCCAACGGTTCCTCTTCTTCCTGAACGTTTTAGGTCGTAGGGGCGCTCCGGCGCCCCCTCTTTTTTCCGCCCCTCCCCGCCAGCCGCCCCTTGAAACAGGCCCCGTCGTGCACCATTTTACGAGCAGTGACCCGATGCGGGCGCCGGAAGTGCGCTATAATCGGGTCTCACACCTGTACGGGGGGCGACATGGCTTCGACGTGGATCGCGAAACCCAAGGTGCATGCCGAGGTGCGGATTACCTCGTAAAACCATCTGCAAATCATATAGTTGCCAACGACGACAACTACGCACTAGCTGCTTAAAAACCAGCCTGGTGCCCTCCGACCGGCGGCGTGCCTGTGCGCCCCGGATCCCGGGGGTCATCCCACACAGGATCGCGCCAAAGCTCGTCCGGGGCAGCGGCGTTAAAACCTTACCGGACTCGCCAGTGGTTTTCCCCGCCCGCCGGGTAGCCGCTGGTCAAATCAATAGGCGTGGATAAGCATGTAGATCCGAGGGCAGAGGATTTGCGGACGCGGGTTCGATTAACACAATGGTCGCCACGGGGAGTGATCCCCGTTGGAAAAAGAGGGCTCATACGGTGAACGCTAAAGGGCAGCCGCCCCATGCCAACGCCGTCCGGTGAAGGGGAAACCCGTAAGCCGGCTAGAGACTCATAGGCTCCTGTAGCTTCAAGGCCATGGAGTACTAGGGTGGACATCCGTCCACAACACGCCCTCCCCTGCGGGGAACCGCAGGTGAAGGAATAGTCCAGCCCTGGATGAAAATCCAGGACCAGCTGTCCCGCCGCCTCCACCAATGTGAAAGGGTTCTGGTATTCTTGCCAGAACCCTTTTCTTTTTGCGGGACGGTTTATATGGATGTAAACAACACCCTCTTGGCCGTGGACGCGGCCTGGCTCGCCGGACTGGTGGATGGCGAAGGAACCATCACCCTGA
>JALTLF010000133.1 GCA_027005735.1 Chromatiales bacterium
AGCGGGTAAGGCGTGCGTTTGAGTTGTTCATCGGCCTGCTGGAGATGGTTGCTGTAGAGGTGCGCGTCGCCCAGGGTGTGGATGAACTCGCCGGGCTGGAGGCCGGTGACCTGCGCCATCATCATGGTCAGCAGGGCATAGGAGGCGATGTTGAACGGCACGCCGAGGAAGATATCGGCGCTGCGCTGGTAGAGCTGGCAGGACAGCTTCCCCTCGGCGACGTAGAACTGGAAGAAGGCGTGGCAGGGCGGCAGGGCCATGTTGTCCAGCTCCCCCACGTTCCAGGCGCTGACGATGATGCGCCGCGAATCGGGATTGTTCCTGATCTGCTCGATGACCTGGCTGATCTGGTCGATGTGCCGGCCATCCGCCGTCGGCCAGGAGCGCCACTGGGCGCCGTACACCGGACCGAGATCGCCGTTCTCGTCGGCCCACTCGTCCCAGATGGACACGCCGTTTTCTTTCAGATACTGGATATTGGTGTCGCCCTTCAGGAACCACAGCAACTCGTGGATGATGGAGCGCAGGTGCAGTTTCTTGGTGGTCACCACCGGGAAGCCCTCGGCAAGATCGAAGCGCATCTGGTAACCGAACACGCTGCGCGTGCCGGTGCCGGTGCGGTCCTGCTTCTCGATGCCGTGGTCGCGCACGTGGCGCATGAGATCCAGGTACTGCTGCACTGCTCACCTCCCCCCTTGCTTCGAACCGCCCCAGTTTATCATGCGTCGCTTTCCCTGGCCTCCCCGGCGGTGTCGTACACCGGGCGGGAATAGGCCTTCCAGATCAGATAGATACCCAGCGCCAGCAGAGGCAGGGTCAGGAGGTGGCCCATGGTCAGCCAATCGAAGGCCAGGTAGCCGAGATGGGCGTCGGGCTCGCGCACGAACTCGATGCCGAAGCGGAACACGCTGTAGAGCACGGCGAAGAGCCCGGCCACCGCCATGCGCGGGCGCGGCCTGCTGGAGAACCACCACAGCACCACGAACAGCACCAGCCCCTCGAGGAAGGCCTCGTAGAGGGGATTGGGATGGCGCAACAGGCCGTCGTTGGCCTTCTTGAAGATCATCCCCCAGGGCAGATCGGTGGGCTTGCCCCACAGCTCGCCGTTGATGAAGTTGCCGATACGCCCGGCGCCGAGCCCCAGGGGCACCAGCGGGGCGATGAAATCCATGACCTTGAAGAAGGCCCAGCCCTGCTTGCGCGCAAACAGCCAGCAGGCCAGCATGACGCCCAGCAGGCCACCGTGGAAGGACATGCCGCCGTCACGAATGGCAAAGACACGCTTGACGGCATCGAAGAAGGTGGGTTCATCGAAGATCCGGCCAAGGTCGTAGAACAGCAGGTAACCGATGCGCCCGCCGAGGATGATCCCCAGCGCGGCGTAGAACACCAGGTCGTCCATCTGCTGCGCGCTCCAGCCCCATTCGGGATGCTTGCGGATGCGGTAGCGCCCCAGCAGCCAGCCGCTGCCGATGGCGACGAGGTACATGATGCCGTACCAGTAGATGGGAAAGTCGAAGATGGTAAAGGCGACGCCGGTGAAATCTACGGTCATGCTGGTGTTCCTGTGAGGCTAGCCACGATCATATCACGCGGCAGAAGAAGGCCTTGAGGTAGTCGGTCTCGCTCATGGCCGGCAGCACCGGGTGATCGCCGCCCTGGTGTCCCTGGTGGACGATCTGCACCAGCCGCCCCGCCTGCTGCCCGCCCTGGCGCAGCACCTTGACCAGCTGCTCGCGCGACAGGTGCCAGGAACACGACGCCGAGACGAGGATGCCGTCCTCGGCCAGCAGGCGCAGGGCCAGGCGGTTGATGCGCTGGTAGGCCTCCAGCCCGGCCTTTACGTCCTTGCGCCGCTTGATGAAGGCCGGCGGATCCACCACCACCACGTCGAAGCGCTCGCCGGCATTGATCAGATCCTTGAGCACCGCGAAGGCATCGCCCCGGAGACACTGCGTCGGTGCCTCGACGCGGTTGCGTCGCAGATTGTCGCTCAGCTGCTCCAGGGCGCCGGCCGAACTCTCCACGAAGGTCGCCGCCGAGGCCCCGGCGACCAGCGCCTCGATACCCCAGGCGCCGAGATAGCTGAACACATCGAGCACGCGGCGATCCTTCACCATCCCCTGCAGGACACGGCGGTTGTCGCGGTGGTCATAGAACCAGCCGGTCTTCTGCCCGCCGTCGGCGGCAAAGGCAAACTCGGCGTCGTTCTCGCGCACCGCCACCCTGTCGGGCAGCTCGCCCTTGACGCAGTCCACGTAGGTCTCCAGCCCCTCCAGTTCCCGCGCCCCGGTGTCGTTGCGCAGGATGATGATCCCGGGCTCCAGCACCGCGTCGAGGGCGTCGAGAAACAGCTCGCCCATCATCTCCATGCCCAGGGTGGTGATCTGCACCGCCAGCACCTCGCCGAAGCGATCCACCACGATTCCCGGCAGGCCGTCGCTCTCGCCGTAGATCAGGCGATAAAAGGGTTCGGTATAAAGGCGCTGGCGCAGCAACAGCGCGCGGGTGATGCGCCGCGCGAACCAGTCGCGATCCGGGCGCGTGTCGGCGTGGCGGCTGATGAGCCGCGCACTGATCAGGCTGTGGGGATTGACGTAGGCGGTGCCCAGCGGCTTGCCGCGATGATCGGTGACGTTCGCCAGCCCGCCGGGCTCCCGCCCCCTGAGCGGCGTGCGCGCGGTGTCCACCTCGTTGCTGTAGATCCACAGGTGGCCGGCGCGGATGCGGCGGTCCTCGTTCTTCTTCAGTTGCAGCGGCGGCAGGTGGGCGGCGGTCATTCGAAAAGGCCTTGTCCGGGCAGGGTCAATGTGGCGCATACGTTACCCGAGGCGGCCGCGGCATGCACCTGTTTTCGCCGGGCGGGGTGTTTCCGGGTGTCAGCCCACTGATCCCTGCTTCCGCGCAGCCAGACTGGCCCCGACACGGGGAAATTTACCCCGCCTCGCCGCCGGTGTTTGCCGACAGACGGATAGGCTATAGTGGCGCCCGCCCCACCCGCCACAGGAGCCACGCATGCCCAACCGCCTCGCCGACGAGACCAGCCCCTACCTCCTGCAACACGCCGACAACCCGGTGGACTGGTACCCCTGGGACGAGGAAGCCCTCGCCCTGGCGCGCGCGCAGGACAGGCCCATCCTGCTCTCCATCGGCTACTCGGCCTGCCACTGGTGCCACGTCATGGCCCACGAATCCTTCGAGGACCCGGCCACCGCCGAGCTCATGAACCGCCTGTTCGTCAACATCAAGGTGGACCGCGAGGAGCGCCCGGACCTCGACAAGATCTACCAGTCCGCCCACCACCTGCTCAACCGGCGGCCCGGCGGCTGGCCGCTGACCGCCTTCCTCACCCCCGACGAACACATGCCATTCTTCATCGGCACCTATTTCCCGCCGCGTGCCGCCCACGGCATGCCGCCCTTTCGCGAAGTGCTGCAACGGGTGCATGACTTCTACCGTGAACACCGCGACGACATCGACCGCCAGAACAGCGAGCTGGCCGGCGCCCTGCACAGCATGGCGCTGGTGAGCGGCGGCGAGGACGCGGTCCTCGACGCCACGCCGCTGGATGCCGCGCGCCGGCAACTGGAGGCCGACAGTGATCGCGTCCACGGCGGCTTCGGCGGCGCGCCCAAGTTCCCCCACCCCACCAACATCGAGCGCCTGCTGCGCCACTGGGCCGCCACCCGCGCAGGCACGCCGGACGACACCGCCCTGCAACTGGTGCGGCACAACCTGCACGCCATGGCCGCCGGCGGGATCTACGATCAACTGGGCGGCGGCTTCTGCCGCTACGCGGTGGACGCCGCGTGGCAGATCCCCCACTTCGAGAAAATGCTCTACGACAACGGCCCGCTGCTGGCCCTCTACGCCGAGGCCCATGCCGCCACCGGCGAGGCCACCTTCGCGCGGGTGGCCGAGGAGACCGCCGCCTGGGTGATGCGCGAGATGCAGTCCCCCGAGGGCGCCTACTACGCCACCCTGGATGCCGATTCCGAGGGCGAGGAAGGAAAGTTCTATGCCTGGGAGCGCGACGAGATCGCGGCCCTGCTGGATGCCGACGAGTTCGCCGTGGTGGCGCGCTTCTACGGCCTGGACGAGGCCCCCAACTTCGAGGGCAGGTGGCACCTCAGCGTGCGCGCCACCAGCGGTGAGGTGGCGGACGCGCTCGGCATGGACGAGGACCGGGTACGGGCACAGCTTGCCACGGCCCGCGCAAAACTGTTTGCCGCGCGCGAGCAGCGCGTGCGCCCCGGGCGCGACGAGAAGATCCTCACCGCCTGGAACGGCCTCATGATCCGCGGCATGGCCATTGGCGCGCGGCTGTTACGGCACCCCGAATGGGGCGACTCGGCCACCCGCGCGGTGGACTTCCTGCGCGACACCCTGCTGCGCGACGGCCGCCTGCTGGCCACCTGCAAGGATGGACGGGCGCGCCTCAACGGCTGCCTCGACGACTACGCCTTCCTCATGGACGGCCTGCTGGAACTGCTCCAGCTGCGCTGGCGCGACAGCGACTACCTCATGCTGCGGGAGCTGGCCGACAGCCTGCTGGCGCATTTCGAGGATACCGAACAGGGCGGCTTCTTCTTCACCGCCCACGACCACGAGCGCCTCATCCAGCGTCCGAAACCCTTCAGCGACGACGCCACGCCGGCGGGCAATGCCGTCGCCGCGAAGGTGCTGGCGCGCCTCGGCCACCTCGGCGGCGAGACACGCTACCTGGACGCGGCGCGGCGCACCCTGCAATGCGCCTGGCCGGCCCTGCAACAGTTTCCCCACGCCCATTGCGGCCTGTTGCTGGCGCTGGAGGAATACCTCTACCCGCCCACCACCATTGTCATTCGGGGCAGCGACAGCGCAGAAATGCGGGACTGGCTGGAGGAATGCCGGCGGGCCTGGCACCCGCGGCGCCTGGCCTTCGCCATCCCCGACACGGCGGTACTCGATGGCCTGCTCGCCTCACGCGAGAGCGATGGTGGTCGGACGAGGGCCTATGTCTGTAGCGGCACGCGCTGCCGCGAACCCGCCA
>JALTLF010000134.1 GCA_027005735.1 Chromatiales bacterium
TGTTGAACAGCACCACCGTGCTGCCGAAGATGGCGCGCGAGGAGACGATGTGATCCCCCTGCTGCAACAGGCCGAGGCAGGTGCTGAGGATGGCGGCCATGCCCGAGGCGGTGGCCACGCAACGCTCACCCCCTTCCATGGCGGCGAGGCGCTCCTCGAAGCTGCGTACCGTGGGGTTGGTAAAGCGCGAATAGATGTTGCCCGGCGACTCGCCCTTGAAGCGCGCCGCGGCCTCGGCGGCGCTGCCGAAGACATAACTGGAGGTGGTAAAGATGGGCTCCGAATGCTCGCCCTCGGGCGTGCGCACCTGCCCTGCCCTGACGGCGAGGGTTTCCACCGCGTAATCATCGTTGTTCATCGTCTTCTCCCGTATCCGGTGCCGGCCGGTGGCTCGGCAACACGCGTCCCGGCGACCATCGGCCCGTGCAAGGCAGGAAGGCGTGCGGCTCATGCCGTATATCCGCTGGCGATTCATTCCGGCGGGCACAAAAAAACCCGCCCAGCCTCGGGTTGGCTAAAGCAGGTTTTTGCTGGCCTCGCTTTAGCTGGATTTATAATGCGCCCGCAAGCTGGTGTTCAAATCGGCGCGATTGGATCAAGATTAGGTAATCATTGCGGGGCTGTCAAGCGCTGTTGTGGATCTCGATGACCTCGTTTTCCACTTCACGCTTTTCCTTCGCCGTGTCGCCACGCAGATCGGCAAGGTGGGCGAGATAGGACTCGGTGACGTCGCCGGTGACGTAGCTGCCGTCGAAGACCGAGGTCTCGAAATGCGTTACTGCGGGGTTGCCCTCGCGCACTGCTCTCACCAGGTCGTCGAGGTCCTGGAAGATGAGCCAGTCGGCGCCGATGGCGGCGGCGATCTCCTCCACGTCACGGCCATGACCGACGAGTTCATTGGCCGCCGGCATGTCGATGCCATAGACATTGGGATAGCGGATGGGTGGCGCGGCGGAGGCAAAATAGACCTTGCGCGCGCCGGCCTCGCGCGCCATCTGGATGATCTGCTGGGAGGTGGTGCCGCGCACGATGGAGTCGTCCACCAGCAGCACGT
>JALTLF010000135.1 GCA_027005735.1 Chromatiales bacterium
TCGGGCGTGCGCAGATCACCGCGCTTCTGCTTGTTGCCGTCCAGCTTGCCGGTACTCACGTACAGGTCGCGTACCAGCTTCGGCGGCGCATCGGGGCGCGTGGCATGGTAGAGGTAGAGGCGATTGAGCGACTTGTCCACCACCACCGCGTATTCCACCGAGGGATCGAGCTGGAGCAGCGAGGCGGGCAGCCGGCGGCTGTCCAGTTGCGCCATGTAGGCCTCGAGGCGCGCGGCGGCTTCCTCGCGCAGCAGGGCGAGCTGGCGATCCAGCCTCTCGCCGCCCTGTACCGGCAGGATCCCCACGTCACCCACATCACTCACGGTGTCCACCGTGGAGTGCAGGATGTCCCCCCGGATGAGGTGGGCGAGATGAAACTCGGGCGCCTTTTCCAGCAGGCTGTCGATCTCCTCCAGGGCGTTTTCCACCCGCCCCAGCTTGAACAGCAACAGGCCGCGCAGGAGACGGGCCTCGTGATCGGTGGGATAGGCTTCGATGCGCCGGTCCAGCTGCGCCAGCGCGTGATCGGCGTTGAGACTGTCGAGACCGAGGCCCGGCAGGGCCGGCGTGGTGGCGGTCACCGCCGTGGCGGGGGGCTGCTCGTTGGCCATGACCCAGGACCACACCAGCAGCGCCGCCGGCAGGAGCAGGATGAACGCGGTGCGTCTCAGGCTGGATGGGATGGCACGCATGGCTCAGCGCAGGGTCCGCAGGCTCTGTTCCCGGGCGATGCGCCAGCCGTCCGCCTCGTGCTTGAGGGTGAGACGCTTGAGGGTGACGTCTTCATAGTTGTCGGCGCGGTAGTGCTGGCGCAGGCGCACCACGGCGTGAAAATCGTCGGCGACTTCGATCCGGATGTCCTCCAGGGCGACCTTGATCCAGCGTGGCCGCGTCACCCGCTGGCGACGCTGTTGCGCCCAGCGCGCCCGCGACTGGCCGCCGGCGGGCATGAAGGAGCGCGAGTAGAAAGACAGGTAGAGGTCGGCGTCGCGCGCCGACCAGGCGACGGCCCAGGCCTGCAGCGCGTCGATGATCGCCTGACGGCGGGTGG
>JALTLF010000136.1 GCA_027005735.1 Chromatiales bacterium
AGGACGGTGGCGTTGAGGCCTTCGAGGATATGTTCACAGGTTGGCGCGGTCATGGTCGACTGGGCTAGCATGCCCCGGTTAAAGCAAAAACCAAACCAGCTTTGGGCAATTGCGGGGCCCGTGTGCTACGGGACCGGACAAGGGAAAACATCCCGCAAAGACAGCAAGTTAGCGTAGCAAGCGAGGGGGGCGGGCAGGATCGGGATAGTCGCTCGGGCCGGCCGCGCCCCAACTTCGACAGGGCCTGCACCAATATAGTGCATTCCGACGAGAAAACAAGGGGGAAGTGGATCGAAACGGGGGATCTGGCCGATCCGTGCCGCGAGCCGGCCCGCCTCAGGGCGTGGAGGGGGACGCCTTGGGTGCCCGACCCGGAGACAGAATGGAGGGCCGCTGTACGTAGAAGGTCACCGCCGCGCTCTCGCCGATCACCTTGCCACTGCCGTCCACCACGCGCACCGACACGGTGTGGGCGCCCCGGTCCATATTCTTCAGCGTCACGCGGGTACCCGCGAGGGGGCGGGGTTTGCCGTCCACCACCAGCTCCAGGCGGTGGCGCAGGCGTGCCTCCACCGGCGGATCCACCTTGACCGTCACCGGAATGTCGCCGGGACCGGGGGGGAAGGCCTGCTCGCTGGTGGGCGAGACAATGGCCAGGGTATAAGTGAACGCGACGTCCTGGGGCGCGGCTGCCTGCGGTTCCGCGGCGGGAAGGGGCGGGGCGCGGTAGGTCTGGGGTTCGCTGATCTCCACTTCCTCGGCGTTGCCACCGGGCACGTCGGTGAACTCCACCACGCCGTCTTCGCCGATACGCTTGTACACGCGCTCTCCCGCCGCCGCGGGCAGGGTGATGGCCGCGGCGCACAGGATGGCGACGAGATAAGTGGCGTTTCGCATCTTCATGCCCCAAGCATAGCCAAGGCGCGAGATCGAAACAATCGACTTCGCAGCGTGGCCACAAATAAAAACGCCCCCTTGCGGGGGCGTTGCAACACTTTACAGCCGTGGCTGCGTTGGTACTTAGTTGCTGTAGTACATGTCGAATTCCACC
>JALTLF010000137.1 GCA_027005735.1 Chromatiales bacterium
CGGCTGGCGGATTTGCAGGCGGCGGCCCATGTGCATGAGCTGGTTGCGGGCCGGCCACACCCACTGAGGGGTGATCGCAAAGGGCAGTTTGCGCTGGATTTACATGGCGGCGTGCGCCTGGTATTTGAGCCCAACCATAACCCGGTCCCCCGCTTTGCTGATGGCGGCATCGACTGGGCGCAGGTAACGCAGATAATCATAGTTTACATAGGAGACTACCATGACTGAACAGACTGCTGTATTTCAGCCAGACTGGGTCTCCCCTCCCGGTGATACGATCGCCGATTTGCTGGAAGAGAAGGGCTGGACCCAGGCGGAATTTGCCCAACGCTGTGGTTACACGACCAAGCATGCCAGCCTTTTGATCAACGGCAAGGCGACGATCACCGAAGACACCGCGCTCAAGCTGGAACGTGTGCTGGGTAGCAGCGCCCGGTTCTGGCTGGTGCGCGAAGCGCAGTATCGTGAAACCATCGCCCGGCAGGAGGAATTGAAAAGCCTTGAAGCCGATGCCGGTTGGCTAAAGCAACTGCCGCTGGCTGACATGATCAAGTTCGGCTGGATAAGGAAATTCAAATCCAAGGGGCAACAGGTAGCCGAGTGTCTGCAATTCTTTGGGGTCAGTTCGGTTGATGCCTGGCGGCGGCACTATGCAGAACCCCTTGCTGCTTTCAGGGCATCGGAAAAGTTCAAGAGAAATGACGCCGCTGTATCTGCCTGGCTGCGTCGGGGTGAACGTCTCGCGTCCGAGATCGCCTGCCAGCCGTATGACAAGGACACATTCAAGCAAGCGTTGGTCGAATTGAGGGCGCTTACCAACGAGACGGATCCAAAGGTGTTTGTGCCCAAAATGATCGCGACCTGCGCCCGTGCAGGGGTAGCCGTGGTATTCGAGCCCGCACCGAAAGGCTGCCCGGTCAGCGGGGCCACCCGGTGGCTGTCTCCGGACAAGGCCTTGCTCATGCTGAGCTTGCGGCACAAGAGCAATGATTGTCTCTGGTTTGCATTTTTTCACGAGGCGGGACATATTTTGCTTCACGGCAAGAAAATGCTGTTTCTGGAAACCAAGGAACTCGATGACGAGCACGAACAAGAGGCGGATCGGTTTGCCAGCGACTTGTTGATTCCGCCGAAGTTTGCCAGACAACTGCGATTTCTCGACAAAACGTACGCTGCCATCGAGGCGTTTGCTAAGGAAGTCGGAGTTGCGCCGGCCATCGTTGTGGGCAGGATGCAAAAGGAGGGCTATTTGCTCTGGAGTCACTTGAACAAATTCAAGGTTCACTATGATTGGGGTTGAGCAGAAAAAGCGCGTCGATTTGCACGTGCGATGATATGAGGAAAGATCAATGTCTGATGCAACAATGGAAGCAATACAGAAAAGTCGTAAAATTTCAGGCAACCCTTATGCGCATCTCGATGGTGAAGGTGGTTTTAGTGCCTTGCCGGCCCGTCCTGCTGCAGAGAACGACCGCGCGCCCAGTCGCCTTGAGCTAGAGAACCCCTACGCCTATCAGAACGGTAGTGGTGGTTTTGATACGGAAGGAGTTGTGGAAGTTGAGCCTGCGAAACGTGCTGATATTGCTGAAACAATCAAGCAATCACTACGAGGCTTGCGTAGGAAGCCCGCGGAAGCGGCGCGGCGCCTCCAGGAAGCAATCTGGCGAAATCGCGAGGCAATATGGCCCGATGGCGTGCCTGAGGATCCGGTAGCCATGCTTGATCCTGAAATTGCGATTCGCAGCATAGGATTCGGTTTTTACATGGAAGAAACGCTCGGGCAGTTTGTGTTCGAGGGGGAACAGTTTGAAGTTGCAGGCATTATTGATCGCGACCGGAATACAGTACGCCTTTCCAGACAGTTGCCCTTTGTTACGCAGCGATTCACTGCCGCCCACGAACTGGGCCATGCGCTTATACATGAACAAACCGGCCTCCACCGCGATCGCCCGCTGGATGGTTCATCGACTGCCTCTCGGTCTAAAACCGAGGTAGAAGCCGATCAGTTCGCGTCTTGTTACCTGATGCCGGAAAAGCTGGTCAAGAGCAGATTTGGCAAGATCTTTGGTGCGGAGAGGTTCATTATGGACGACACGACGCGGTTTTTTCTGGAAAGCGGTGGCGTGAATGTCGACGAGAAGTGTACCTCACTAAGAGGTCTGGCGAGGGTCCTCGCGTCCATTCAGTCGTTTAATGGCCGCCACTTTGACTCGCTTGCCAATCAATTCCACGTTTCCATAGAGGCGATGGCGATCCGGCTTGAGGAATTGGGTTTGATTTGTTGGCAGGAACGGTAGGCCAGCTTAACTGCAATACATTAAATGTATTGTTCGCGTTGGGTTTGATTTATTTTCAGGTACAGCAGGCCATCACCCACAGGATCAACTCCCGCTCAGCCGCTCCTCCAGATCCACGACCGGGCGGAAGCGCATGGCGCGCCCTGCCTTGTATTGCTCCAGCAAACCCTGCTCCGCCAGTGACAGCAAGTCGCTGCGCGCCGTGGCGTAGGCTACATTATGGCTGCGCCGGTGCGACTCGATGGTATAGACCGCATCGCGGTGACGCAGGGCATGGGCCAGCAAGGCGCGTTGACGGTGGTTGAGTTCCGTGTCTGTGCGTAGCCGACGTTCGAGGGTGCGCAGCTCGCTTATCTTGTGTTCCAGCCAGTGTTCCAGGTCTTCGATGGCCTGGCGGATAATACCGAGCTGGTGGAGGATGAAGTAAGTCAGGTCGTTGTCGTCGGTTTCCGTGTAAAGAAAGGCCCGGGAATACGCGGCGGGCGCGCGGCGCAACAGCCGCGAAATGGACACGTATTCAACCAGCCAGTAGCCATGGCGCAGCATGCTCCAGTAGAACAGGGCCCGTGCGGTGCGGCCGTTGCCGTCTTCAAAGGGGTGATCATAGGCCAGCCAGAAGTGCAGCACGATGGCATGGATGACGGGAGGGATAAAGTCCTCTTCGTCGAACTGTCGGTTTGCAAATTTGCACAGTGCCTCCAGTCGTTCAGGCAACTGTGCTGCGGGGGGCGGAGTGTGCAGGAGGGTACCGTCCCGGTCATCCCATATCTGCACTCGTTTCTCGCCCGGCTGTTGCAGGCGGCCGGCTGCTGCGGGGTCGTCCAGTGTCTCCAGTGTGACAATGCGGTGCAGTTCCAGCACCGTTTCAGGCGTCAGATCGGCACCCTTGAGAGTGCGGATGTATTGCATGGCAGCATAGTTGTTGAAAATCATGCGCTCGCTCTTGTCGCGGGGTTTGCGGCCCGTGCGGAGCATTTCCACCGCGACTTTGCGAGTCGTTGACGCTCCCTCCAACTGGCTGGATGTGATGGCCTCCTCCATCAGTGAGCTGACAATGTAGCGGTCCCGCGTCTCCGGACCCGTGACCTGCTCGTCCACGCCGATCTGGCCACGTGCCTGGCTGTCGATGGCGTGCAGTTGTGCCAGCGCCTGGTTGGGGAGGGTATAGGAAAAGGGCCGGCCCTCGTTGTCTCCCAGTGGCAGGTTGCGGGCACCGCGGATGCGCCCCAGCTTGAGGCTGTACCACCAGGCCTCGTGGGTCAGTCCTTCGGGTGGCTCACGGTGCCGCAGCTGGTCCCAGTGCAGGTACGCATCGGGGATGCTCATGGCTGCTGCAATCATGCGCCCGAACATTTCCGGTCCCAGGCGCCTGGACAGCGTGCCAGGATCTTCCATTGGCGGTGGTTTTACTGGTTTTTTCATGGGTATTTAACTATCAAATTAATATACATTGATAGTTTAGTGATAGTTTACCAAATTATCAAATCAATATTTATTGATAGTTTACTGATACATCGTACAGAGACGTTTTGCTGCCATGGATCGCTATTCCCTGAATTGCCCTGATCTGAGCCGGCGGCTGTGCTTAAATGCCGGCACAGACAGAGCAGACCGCCTTATCGCCAACGCCGTTCTTACCATGTCCCGCGCCACCACCGACTACAGGCTGACCGACTTCCTTGCTCCACGCTTCTGGCCCACCTGGCTGGGGTTGGGCCTGTTGCGCCTGGTGGTATTCCTGCCCTTTTCCTGGCAGCGCGCGCTGGGGCGCGCCCTCGGGGCGCTGGCGTACCGGCTGGTGCCGCGCCGGCGTCATATCGTCGCCACCAACATCCGCCTGTGTTTTCCCGAACTCAGCGCGGCGCAACAGGCGGCGCTGGTGCGCGAGAACTTCGCCAGTACCGGCATCAGTATCTTCGAGACCGCCATGAGCTGGTGGGCCAGTGATCGGCGACTGGCGCCACTGGCCCATATCGAGGGGCTGGAACACCTGCAGGGGGCGCTGGCCACGGGCAGGGGCGTGCTGCTGCTCTCGGCCCACATGACCGGGCTGGAGCTGGGCGGTCGCCTGCTGGCCCTGCACCAGCCCTTCCAGGTGATCTACAAGCGCGCCCACAATCCCCTGTTCGAGTGTTTCATGCACCGCGCGCGGCAGCGCCACTTCCTCGATGCCATCGACACCTACGACACGCGGCGCATGGTCGGCGCCCTGAAGGAAAACCGCGCCACCTGGTACGCCATGGATCAGGACTTCGGCCTCAAGCAGTACGTCTTTGCGCCCTTCATGGGGGTGACGGCCTGCACGCTCACCACCACCTCGCGCCTGGTGCGCCTGAGCGGCGCCCTGGTGGTGCCCTATTTTCCCCACCGCCGGGCCGACGGCAGCTACCGCATCGTCATCCAGCCGCCGCTGGACGACTTCCCCACTGGCGACGAGGTGGCCGATGCCACGCGCATCAACGCCCTCATCGAGGCCGCGGTGCGCGAGAGCCCGGCGCAGTACTTCTGGGCTCACCGGCGCTTCAAGACCCGTCCGCCCGGCGAGCCGGACCTTTACGCCCAGGGCCCATGAAAACCTATCGCTTCGTCCTGCGCCTCCTCGGCCTGCCGCTGGCCCTGCACGTGGCCTGGCTGGCGCTGCGCCACGGCGACGGGCGCTACCTGCGCCAGCGCCTCGGTGTCGGCCTGCCGCGGCGCCCCGGCGCGTTGTGGTTCCACGCCGTCTCGGTGGGCGAGGTCAACGCCATCGCGCCCCTCGTCCGCGCCCTGCGCGAGCAGCACCCGCGATGGGACATCGTCGTCTCCACCGGCACGATGACCGGCGGGGCGCGCGTGGCCGCGCTGTTCGGCGAGACGGTCACGCACTTCTACCTGCCCATCGACTGGCGCCACGCCATGGCGCGGCTGTTGCGTCGCCTGCAGGCGCGCCACCTGTATCTCGTCGAGACCGAGCTGTGGCCCAACCTCATCGATCTCTGTTACCGGCGCGGCCTGCCGGTATCCATCCTCAACGGCCGCCTGTCGGCGCGTACCACCGAGGCGGCCGGCTGGCTGCGCGCGGCCTACGCCCATGCCCTGGCGCAGCTGGAGCACGTCCATGCCCGCTCGGAAGAGGACGCACGGCGATTCCTGCGTCTCGGCACGCCGGCGGATCGCGTCAGCGTGGTGGGCAACATCAAGCTGGTGAGGGACGGCGAGGCGGCCGCGGCGTCGCAGCAGGGGGCCGGAGAGGGCGTGGTGCCCACCACGCGGCCCTATGTGCTCGCCGCCTCCACCCGCGAAGACGAAGAGGGTCTCATCGTGCGGGCCTGGCGGGCGGCGGCCGGTGACCCCTTGCTGGTCATCGCCCCGCGCCATCCGCAACGCCTGGCCGCCATCCTGCGCGAACTGGCGCCGCTGGGCCTCGACATTGCCGTGCGCAGCCGTGGCGAGGCCATCAGCGCGGACACCGATATCTACCTCGCCGACACCCTCGGCGAAATGCGGGGCCTCATGGCGGGCGCCGAGTTCGTCATCATGGGCGGCAGCTTCGTGCCGCGCGGCGGGCAGAATATCCTTGAGGCGGCGCAAGGGGGCAAGGCGGTGATCTTCGGTCCGCACATGGACAATTTCGAGGACGAGGCCCGCCTGCTGCTGGCCCACGAGGCGGCCTGGCAGTGTGCGCCGGACCGGCTCGCCGGCGCCATCGAGCGCCTGCTTGGGGAACCGGCGCGCTGCCGCGCCATGGGCGAGCGGGGTCGCGCGGCCGTCGCCGCGCAACAGCACCTGCTGGCGGACTACCTGCGCATCGTGACCACCAATTCCATATAGAAAAACTCGGGTATTGGGCCGGCCAGCCCGGCCGGTTTCCTCATCACCGGCCCTTCCCCCTCCCCCCGGTCAAGCCCCCGGGTTTTTTGCCGATAATGGTTAACATCACCTAATATTCAGTAACGGACTCCACACGCGGTGGCGGGGCCGAACACCTAATCCCCGCAAACCGCAAGGGAAGCGAAATCGAAAATGCCGCGAGCGCAAAGTTCTTCATCCGGCTCTCATTTACGGAAAATTGAGACATCGGACGAGCTCTTCCCGGTCCTGACCAGTATCCTCGAGACCATCATTCACCTGCCCTGGCTCAGCACCGGGGCCGGGGGGATATTTCTTGCCGACGAGGAAAACCGCCAGCTGGTGCTGGCGGCCCAGATCAACTTCACTCCCTTCATTGCCGGTGCCTGTACCCGGGTCGAATACGGCCACTGCCTGTGCGGGCGGGTGGCGGAGTCCGGCCAGTTGCTCCACGTGGACTGCGTGGACGAACATCACGAGACACGTTACGAGGGCATGGAGGAGCATGGCCACTACGTGGTCCCCATCAAGCTGGGTGATACCCTGCTGGGCGTCATGGTGCTGTATATCGAGGCGGGGCATGCCTGTGACAGCAGCGAAGTCGGAGTACTGGAAAACTTCGCTGCAATCGTGGCGCGCATCATCCAGTCCTCGCGGCTGCAACAGGAGAAGGAACTCGCCGACCTGATACTCGCCCACAGTTCGGGGGCGGTGATGATCACCGACCGCGACAAGCGCATCCAGTGGGTGAACCGGGCCTTCGAGCAGATTTCGGGTTTCACCGCGGAAGATGTCCTGGGCAAGACGCCCGCCATCCTGCGCTCCGGGCGGCACGGCAAGGATTTCTATGCGGCCATGTGGGAGGGGATCAAGCGGCACGGGTTCTGGGAAGGAGAGGTATGGAACCGGCGCAAGAACGGAGAGCTCTACCCGGAATGGCTGAATATCGTCGCCCTGAAAGACCGCACTGGTAAGGTCCTGAGTTACGCGGGCATGTCCATCGACCTCACTCCCGTCAAGGAAGCGGAGAAAAAGATCGAGAGGCTCGCCTACTATGACAGTGTCACGCAACTTCCCAATGCCTCCCTGCTACACGACAGGCTCGAGAGACTGTTGCACATGGCCGCCACCGAGGGCGGTCACGTTCTGGTCATGATGGTGGATCTCCTGAACTTCCACGAAATCAATGGTGGTCTGGGGCGGAGCGCCGGGGATGCGGTCCTGCGCGAGACGGCGCGGCGAATCAAGGGCGCGCTGGAAGGTGCAGTTGAAGCCCGAACCGGGGCAGATGAGTTCGTCATTGCCTGCCACGTCAGTGACGAAAATGCCGACATCGAGCAACTGGCCGTGACGCTGGCAAAGCGCATCGGCAAGCGTTTGCAACCCGCCTACCAATTTGGGCAGCACGAGTTCACCCTGGGAGGGGCCATTGGTATTGCGGCCGATAGCGGCAAAGGCATGACCGTTGATTCACTCCTGCGGCATGCGACCATCGCCCTCTCGCACTGCAAGAAACATCCCCAGGACGGTCATGCGTTCTTCAACAGCGAGATGGAACGCGAGACCGAATATCAGCGGCTTCTGGGGGCGGCTATCGGCAAGGCGATCGAACGCAAGGAGTTGAGGCTTGCCTTCCAGGCGCAGGTAGATCGCACAGGGCGGGTGATCGGGGCCGAGGTCCTGTTGCGCTGGCACAGCAGGGAATATGGCAATGTTTCCCCCGAGGTGTTTATCGCCCTGGCCGAGGAGCGCGGGGCCATCCTGGACATCGGTCGATGGGTGTTCGAGCAGACCGTGGAACAGATGGCCAGTTGGCGCGCGGCGGGTCTGTGTGAGACATTCCGGTTCTCGAGGCTGGCGGTGAACATCTCACCGCAACAGATGTTATCACGGGCAACGGTTGCGCAGTTCTATCGTTGCTGTGCAAATTCCGGAATTCCCCCCGAGTCCATAGAGCTGGAGTTGACCGAAACCGGCATCATGCAGTATTCCGACAATGTCATCGATCAGTTTCGCGCCTTGTCGGAGATGGGTTTCAAGGTGGCGATCGATGATTTCGGGACAGGTCACTCCTCGTTATCCCGCCTGAGAAACTTCCCCGTCGATGTGCTCAAGATCGACCGAAGTTTTGTCAGTAATATCGAGGAGGGGAATTCCGATGCGGCACTGGTCAGGTCGATCATTGACCTGGCGCATACCATGGGGTTTGAGGTCATTGCCGAAGGGGTGGAGACGGCCGACCAGCTGCGCCTGTTGAAGGACTTCGGTTGCGACCTCTTTCAGGGCTATTACTTCAGCAAGCCTTTGTCGGCCGACGAGTTTGTCGCCTACGTCAAACAGCAGCTGGCCGCAAATGGTGATGCCGACGACTGACTCCTGCGCTTCCTGCCCGGGGATCAGTCACCGGGTATCAGTCCTTCCAGCATCTCGATGACCGCCGCGTCGTCCCAGTGGATGGCGGCATTGACGCCGTAGCGGATACGGCCCTCGCTGTCGATGACGAAGGTGGAAGGGAAGGCGAAGACCTTCCATTGGCGCGCCACGGCGCCGTCGATATCGAGCAGTACCGGAAACCGGACCTCCACGCGCCTGAGAAAGGCGTGCACCTGTTGCGCCGATTCCCCGTAGTTCACCGAGATCAGCCGGAACGGGCGCCCTGCCATTCTGGTCTTGAGGCGATTGAGCGAGGGGATCTCCTTCACACAGGGGGCGCACCAGCTTGCCCAGAAGTTCACCAGCGTCACCTGGCCGCGATAGTCGTCGATGCGCACCCGCCGGCCGTCGGCGGTGGGCAGGTCCAGGGGCGGCGGTTGGGGATTGCCGCGAAACGGGCGCAGGCGGTCGTCGATGCCGGTACCCTGCTGCGGGCCGGGCGGGGCGGCGTCGCCCGCCATGGGCAGGGGGGGCGGCGTCGGCATGCGGTTTAGCAGGGGCAACAGCCGCGCCATGGCCAGCGGCGCTGCCTCGAGCATGCGCCGCGTGGCCGGGGCATTGTCGCCCTCGTAGAACAGGGCGGTGACGCCGGGCATGGGACGCAACCAGACGCGCGCCCCGGCGCGCTCCAGGCGCCGCCGCACCTCGTCCATCTGACCCCGGTTGCTGTTTTTCTCCGCGGCGAAGATCACCAGCGGGATATTGGTGTGGTCGATGATGGGGACGAATTCCGGATCTTCGCCCAGGCCGGGGACGCGGGCGAGGAAGCTGGGTGAAAACAGCATCGCCCCGGCGAGACAGTCGGGGGCCTCCCCCTGGACGCGGCGGGCACCGCGCAGTACCGGAATGGCGCCGTAGCTGCCGGTGACCAGGGTGACGGGGCGGCCGCGCTGGCGGCACAGGTGGATCGCCAGCGTGGCGACGCGGCGGCCGTCCAGTGCGCGGATAGCGGCGGTGCCACGCGGCAGGAAAAGCGACTCGAGCAGATCGGCGAGCCACACGTCCACGTCATGTCCGGCCAACGCCCGCGCCAGCCGGTCGTGCCGCGGCTGCAGGCCGTAGCCCGAGGCGATCCACAGCACCGTGGGGCCATTGGCGGCATAGTGGCGCCCGGTGATCTCGGTTTCTTCACCGAGCGCCACGGCGAAGACCTCGCCGCCGGGCTTCGCGTCATCGGCCGCTGCCGCGGGCAGGGTGCTCAGCCACAGGCAACACCACAGGAGAAACTGGAGACGCAGTGGATACATGCGCTCAGGATAGCAGGCCGTCGCGCCGCGGGCACAGGTGGAAATGCGCACTGCCTGATGCCGGTGGGCTGTGGCGGGATCTTGAACAGGCACTCAGCTGGAGAGCAGTTTCTCGGTTTCGCGCCGGGCGATCATGTGGCGGAAGGCCTCGGCCGCCACCGGCCGGCTGGCCAGGAAACCCTGGATGGTGTCGCAGTTCTTGTCGCGCAACCAGCGCAGCTGCTGGGTGGTCTCCACCCCTTCGGCGCAGACATCCATGCGCAGGCGGTGGGCGATGTTGATCATGGTCTCCACCAGCGCGCAGTCGTCATCGTTGCCCGGAATGTCCTTTATAAAGGAACGATCAATCTTCAGCGTGTCCACGGGGAAGCGCTTGAGATAGTTGAGCGAGGAATAACGGGTACCGAAGTCGTCGAGCATGAGCTTCAGCCCCAGTTGCTTGATCTCGTGGAACTGGGCATCCACCTCTTCGCTGTGCTCGATGAGGGTCCCCTCGGTGATCTCCAGGGCCAGTTGCTTCTGGTCGATGTGCGTGACCTCGATGATCTTGCGCAGCGTATCGACGTAATCCTTCTCCATGAACTGCTTGCCGGAGACGTTCACGGACACCAGCAGGAAGGGCAGCCCCTTGTTCTGCCAGTCGGAGACTTCGCGGCACACGGCATCCAGCAGCCAGCGATCCAGCGACAGGATCATGTCGCTCTCTTCCGCCGCGGCGATGAAGGCATCCGGCTCCAGCAGGCCGCGCGTCGGGTGCTGCCAGCGCACCAGGGCCTCGGCGCCGACGATGCGGCAGGTCTTCGCATCGATGCGTGGTTGGAAAAAGAGCCGGAACTGGCTGGCGTTGAGCGCCTTGCGCAGCTCCACCTGGATGGTCAGCTGGTTGGTCACCTCGCGCGACATGTTGGTATCGTAGAAACAGTAGCGGCTGCCGCCTTCGCGCTTGGCACGGTACATGGCCGTCTCGGCATTGCGCAGCAGGGTGGCGGTGTCCCTGCCGTCATTGGGGTACTGGGCGATGCCGATGCTGATGGAGAGGAAGACGTCCACGCCCTTGTAGTGGTAGTGGCCCGAGGCATATTCCGCCATGCGGTCGGCGAAGGAAGCCGCCTGGGCGGGGTGGTGGTTGCCCTGCAGGAAGACGACGAACTCGTCGCCACCGATGCGCGCCAGGGTATCGAAGGAACGCTGGCAGTCGCGCAGGCGGCGCGCCACCTGGATCAGCAACTCGTCGCCGAAGGCATGGCCGTAGGTATCGTTGACAGTCTTGAAGGCGTCGATATCGATATGGAAAACCGCGATCTCGCGGCCGAGGCGCGCGGTATTGGCAATGGCGTAGTCGAGGCGGTCTGCCAGCAGTACGCGGTTGGGCAGGCCGGTGATGGCGTCGTGGGTGGCGATGTGTTCCTTCTCGAGGATCTCCTGGCGCAACTCCGCGTTGGTGCGGCCGAGCTGGCGCAGCAGGGAGAGGAAGAAGGCCGGCATCAGCACCATGCCGGTGGCGAGCCCGAAGATCAGCTGGGGCTGTTGTTGCCAGGCCTCGCTGGACAGTGTGGCAATGAGAAACAGGCCAATGGAGATCCCCGCCGCGCCATGCAGGTAGCGCACGCCATAACGCAGGCCGTTGCCCACCGTGACCCAGAAATAGAAGGGATAGAATACCGCACCCGCGGTGCCGAAGGCCCAGGTGGCCATGGAGACGATGGCGTGATCGACGACGATCATGAGGTAGATGCGCCACGGCCGCGTGCGCGGGAAACGGCGGATGGCGATGTAGTGAATGATGGCGAGCAGCAGGTAGAAGAAGGCCACCAGCATGGCGATGCGTTCCACCTGCATCAGGGGACCGAACAGGGCGTCATAACCCATCAGCAGCAGGATGGCGGTGAAGGCGAAGCCGATGCGCGTCAGCGATTGCGCCTGCTCCGGCAGGATCTCTTCCGGCGAGCGGAAGAACAGGTAGTCCAGCAGGGTGCGCCGGTTACTGTCGGGCAGATGGGTCATGGCAGTGTGCGTCCGTGGGTGTGGCCATGGGCAGGCCCCGCGCCCGGCATGGCGCGCGGGACCGTGTCGGCCAGTTTACCACTACCGGGGAAGGCAATGTGGACCCCGCGCGCAGAACAGCAGGCGGGAAAGTCGGAATTTTGACGCTTTGCCGGGCCGTCTTTCCCCGCCTTGCCATGCGTGTCGGCCACCGCTCGTCTGTAAAACGCGTGTCTTTGTCCGCGGGTAAACTTTTCACTTGTTGAAACGCCGCAACAGGATTATCCTAATAAAATCAGAGGCATCAAATTATGAGCAGTATGGTGGACAACAATTCCGGCGCCCTCGAAGGCAGCAGCCAGGTGGAACAGGATCTCGTCCTGTCCATCCGCGAGCGCCGCATCGTGCGCCTGCGCTACGACCTCGACATCCGTGACCGTGTCTTTGAACCCTACGTCCTGTTCAAGGACTCCCAGGGTCGGCTCATGGTGGGGGGACGCCGCGTGCTGGACGAGAACGATCTGCTCAAGCCGCCGGCCATGCGCCAGTTCTCCGTCGAACTCATCAATGCGCTGGAGGTTACCGAGGAAACCTTCGAGGTGGATGATCGCTTCGACTCGCGCAACCTGCCGCTGAGCAACGAGATCTTCGAAGCCGTCGATCAGCAACGCTGAATCCCGCTCCGCCCACGCAAGCCCCTCAACCAGGATCCCTCACTACCTGTTCACATCCGTCGCAGGCCGGCACCGTCTGCGGCGGAAGGCGTGTTCAGCCGGCCAGGCGATCGAAGATCCGGAAGCCCGCCACCCAGGTACCCACCGCCGAGCCCAGGGTGCTGAACAGAAACACCAGCAGCACGCGCGTCACGCGGTTGCGCCACCAGCCGCCGAGATGGGCGGCGTCCTGGCGCAGGCGCGCGAAGTCGCCCACCTGCGGCTTGCGCAACCAGGTCTCCAGTGCACCCGTGACCATGCCGGCGCCGATGGTGGGATTGAGCGAGGTCAGGGGCGCGGCGACGAAGGCGCCGAGCGTCGTCAGCGGGTGGGCCCCGGCGATGAGCGCGCCCAGCGCCGAGAGCCCGCCGTTGATCAGCACCCAGTCGGCCACCAGTTGCCAGCCCAGTTCCGGGCTGCGCGCAAAACCGATGACAAAACCCGTGACGATGACGGCGACGATGATCCACGGGATGCGCTTGCCCCATTTGCCCGGCGGCGGCAGGCTGTCCAGCTCGGCGATGGTCTCGGCGGGGGCGGCGGGGGGCTGTTGCAGGTAGCGTTCGATGCCCTGCAGGTGCCCGGCGCCCACCACGGCGAGGATGTGCCGGTGGCCGTCCTGCGTTTCCGTGAGCAGGCGCGCGGCCATGTAACGGTCGCGCTCGTCGATGAGGGGGTCGTAGAGTTCGCGCGACTGCTCGGCGAACTGTGCAAAGGTGGATTCAAGCATGTCGCCTTCCTTGAGGCGTTCAAGTTCTTCCTCGGAGACATCTTCCCTGCTCACCAGGCTGGCGAACAGGCCGCTGACGAGATACATGCGTTTCCACCACGGCACGTTGCGATAGACGCGCTTGAGGGTGGTGCCGATCTCGCGGTCGATGAGCAGCACCGGCAGGTGCCTGTCGCGCGCGATGTTGACCGCGGCGCGCATCTCTGCGCCCGGTTCGATGCCGAACTGCTCGGCGAGGCGCTGCTGGAAGGCACCCAGGGCGAGGCTGGCGGTGATGGTGGAGGCCTTTTTCTCACGCAACACCTGGAAGAGATCCATCTTCGAGATGGCATCGGGGTTGACCAGCGCGTGGTGGCGCGAGGGGCAAAGTTCCACCGCCACCGCGTCGTAGTGGCCCTGCTCCAGCATATGCGCCACCGCCTCGGCGCTGAGGCGCGAGACATGGGCCGTGCCCAGCAGGGTAATGCGCGTGTCACCGACGGTGATCTCGCGGATGGGCTGGTCGGCGGTGGGGTCGGGTGGCGCGGCGCCGGGATCGGTCATGGTGGCTGCAAATACGGGTTACGCAAAAGCGGCCTATTCTAGCGGCAATCGGCGGTGGGAGCGAGCCGGTTCCTCCTGATTTCCGTGGCGGGTGTGATCAACCACAGAGGGCACAGAGGAAATATTGCTAAAACACCGGAAGTGTTGATATCGCAGTGTGCCGTGGTGATCTGCACGCTTACTGCCACCACGCACAAGGAATGCGGTGGATGATTTACCGCCGATTCGGGAAGCCGAGGGTTTGTCCCTGAGGAGAAGAATGACGCCAGGATCCCCGCTTCTCAAGCAATAACTCCTCCGCGTTCTCTGTGCCCTCTGTGGTTTAGCAGGTTGTATCGCGTTGCAGGTGGATTCAACCGGCGCGGCGCCTGAGGCCGTCGAAGACGGCATTGATGGCGCGGTCGATGAGGGGCGCTTCCTCCAGCACCCGCGCGGTGCCGCGGCGGAAGTCGGCGGCCAGCCCCTGGAAGGTGGTGTCGGCGACGACGCTGTGTTTCCAGTCGAGGAAGGTGCACTCGCCGAGCAGATCGCTCTTCCACACCAGGCGCGCGCGCTTCTTGCGTCCTTCGTCGTCGGTGAATTCCACCCACTTGCCGGCTTCCAGGTGGCGCGCGAGGCGCAGGTATTCGTCGTCGGGCATGTCCGCGGTGTCCGGGTGATCGGCGGGACTGAAGTCGGCCAGCACGATATCCTCGATGATGGCATCGTCCACCTCGGTGAATTCGTCCTCGAAGGCACGCACGGCATCGGCGGTGGTCTCGCTCATGGCGAGGCGAGGCGTATCGTCGGCATCTTCGTCGGTGGTGTTCGCCTCCCTGTCAGGGGTCGTGTCGGCGCCACCGAAGCAGGCCAGGTGCAGGGGTTCGAGTTTTCGCACGATGGCGTGGATCTCGTCCTCGGAGTAGTTGATCGCGGCAAGCCCGGCACGCAGGGTGCGCAGGAGATCGAGGATCACGGTGGCGAGCTTCTGGCGGTTGGTCACCGTCTTGTCCATTTCCACCGACCAGACGAGGATGTCGATGAACTTCAACTGCTGTTTCCACAGCGGGCTGTCCTCGCCTTCGTTGAGATAGGTGTCCAGCAGCACGTCACGCCAGGCCTCGCCGATGATCTCCAGCACCGCCTGCGGCACGCGCTTGTGCCGGATGCGCTCGCGGATGGCCTCGGCCACCCAGGTGCGGGCGAGGCGGAAGGCCTCGCGCTCCTGGCAGGGCTGCAGGGCGGCCTCCTCCAGCGCACGCGCCGCCGCCTCTTCCTCGGCGACGAAGCGCTCCAGCTCGGCGAGCAGTTCCTCGAACAGGCCGATGTCGTCCTGGAAGTCGTTGAGCACGCGGTGGACGATGTCCTCCATCTTGAGGAAGCGCGGCGCGGTCTCGATGCTGTCTTCCTCGTTGAGGCCGATCCCCGCGGCGGCCAGCGTGTTGAGCAGGCGGCGCGCGGGGTGGTTCTTGTTGGCGAAGAAGTCCCGGTCCAGCATGGCGACCTTGATCATGGGGATCTGCAGGCGGCCGATGACGGCCTTGGCGGCCACCGGCAGGTTGCCGTCCTCGAGGATGAAGTCGAACATCATGGACACCACGTCGATGATGTCGTTGTCCACCTGGTTGAGGGCCGAGTGTTCGCCGTTGGCGACGCGCTCGAGCAACATGGCCTTGAGGGTGGTGGCATCGGTCTGGCCGGCGCTAGTGGCGCCGACGAGTTCCACGTCCATCTGCAGGGCGGACAGGCCGCTGAGCAACGCCGGCGTGTCGGCCATGCCCGTTCCCGCGACCATCCCGGCGCCAGCGTCGCCAGCGACACCCACTCCGACGGCCGTGCCACTACCCATGCCGCTGCCGGGCGCCGCACCCCCGCCACCTGCTGTGCCACCGTGCAGCAGTGTCTGCAGGGCGGCGAGCACGTCGCCACCCGCACCGCTGGTAGCACCCGGCTCGCCGTGCGGGCCACCCGAGACGGGCGGTTCCTCCGCGCCGCTATCGTGGGACGTGCCGGCAGCAGGCGACCCGCTGGAGGGCATCTTGCGGATGCGGTTTTTCAGTTGCGGCAGGATGCCGGCGGCGATGAAACGGTTGTTCACCTCGTCGTAGAGTTCTCCCAGCCGCGAGATGACGTACTTGTCGAACAGCTTGTAGATGAGCAGCTTGATCTCGATCTCGAAACTGAGGCTGCCGAGCGCGCGGCTGAAGGCATCGCAGAACAGTTTCGGGCTGAAGGGATTGTTGTCGTCGTCGATCTCCATCGAAGGCATGAGCTCGGCTAGGCGCTGTTCGATGGCGTAGAGTTCCGCCGAGTACAGGTTGCGCGCCTTGGCCACCATGGTGCGGGTGGCGAGTTCTTCCTCCAGGTCCTGTTCATCCACCAGGCTGAGCTCGTCCATGGAGGTGGCGGCGAACAGGCCGCTGTCCTCGACGCGGGACTGGCTGAGCAGGAAACGGTGGAAGGTCTCGGCGACCTGTTCCATGAAGGAGGATTCGATGTCGTGGCGCTGCAGGCGCAGGGTGCGCATGAGATCGAAATAGGTGTTGCGCAGGTTGTTGCTCTCGGCGTTGTCCGCCATCTCGAAGAGGGTATCGTCGGCCTGATCGAACATGGTCTGCGCCAGCTGGCCGAGGTGGCGGCCGACGAGGCGCTTGCAGTGCGCCAGGATCTGCTGGTGGCCGTGTTCCCCGCCTGCATCCCGGGGATTGATGGGCACCACTTTTTCATCGGATGACATGTATGCGTGCCTCTCTGGAACAGCATCGAGGGCCGGTGACGGGCCGTTTGCCCCAACGGGACCCGGTGACAGGGAGACGTCCTGTCTCCCTGCGCGGGTCCACCTTCCTTGGGGGGGTCGAACGTCAGGGGCGGGCGGGTGCGCCCTGGCGTTGAACCCAAGAGCGGACCCCGGCAGGAAAGTTTGACCCCCAATGGCGGGATCTGTGACGGGCTTCACACCGCCGGGCGGCGGGCGGTGGTGATGAGCGTCTCCACGTCCAGCCACAGGCCCTTGTCGTCCATGTGGCCGGCGAGGGCGTCCAGGTGGCGCTGTCGGAGGGTGGCCTGGCCCACGGCGTCGAGGGTGTCGAGGCTCATGCGCAGGCCGGTGTTCTCGACGATCTCCCACCAGTCGGTGAGCTTGCCGAGGTGGTAGCCGAGCTGCACGGTCTCCACCGCGATGTCCTCGAAACCGGCCTCGGCCAGCAGCGCCTCGCACTCGGCCGGCGTCTGCAGGGGCAGGGGGATCTCGGCGCGCGGCTCCCCGCTGATGGCCGCCACCTCCTCGCGGAACATGTCCAGCCAGGGCTGGAAGGCCCGGGCGGTGAAGGTGCTGAAGGCCACGCGCCCGCCGGGCCTGAGCACGCGGCGCCACTGTTGCATGGCGGAGGCGGGGTCCCGGAACATGAAGACGCAGAAGGAACCGACCACGGCGTCGAAGTAGCCGCTCTTGAACTCCAGCGCCTCGCCATCCATCAGGTGAAAGTCGATGTTGTCCAGCGCCATCTTGCGCGCGTTGACCTCGGCCTTCGCCAGCATGGACTCGGCCAGATCGATGGCCGTCACCCGTCCGCCGGCGCGCAGCAGTTGCGCCGCGGCGGTGGCCACCGCGCCGGTGCCGGTGCCCACGTCGAGGATCTTCGCGTCCGGCGCCGGCTGCAAGGTCATCACCAGGCGATCGGCGCAGAAGGGAAAATAGCGCTGCGAGGGATTGTCATACCCCCCGGCGACGCGGTCGAA
>JALTLF010000138.1 GCA_027005735.1 Chromatiales bacterium
GCCGCGCGGATTTCCTCGGGCGTGAGCTTTTTCTTTTCCGCGTCGGTGAGTTGGCCCGAGATGTCCTGCATGAGCTTCTGGAGAGAAACGAGGAGAACATGAAACAGGGCCGCGCGATCTCGCGCCTCGCCCACCGCGTCGTAGAGCACCAGGCCCGGCAGGCCGGTTTCAATATCCGCCGGGCGGAGATTGTCCAGCAGGCCCAGGGCCTGCTTTGCCTTTTTCTCCGCCGCCTTCGCCGCCTGCCTGGCGCCCGCAAGGGGAACCAGAAAGGTGCGGCGGGCGTTGTCCACCCCTTCCTGGCGGGCGCTGAAATTGGCCAGCTTGGTGGACTGGAGGCGCTTGGTCCGAAACGCGGTGTCCGGCTTCGCGGTCTGGCCCTTTTTCCTGCGCTCGGCGTAGCGCTGTAGATCGCGGAGATAGCGCGGATCATCCCGGTGCATGCCGCCGAGGCGCTCGATGTAGGCCCAGCTCCATTGCACCTCGGAGAAGGCCACCTGGATGGGGGTCTGGTCGCTGAAACTCGCCCCACTGTACTTGGCCATGTGCCGCGGCAGAAGCACGACGCCTTCCTGGGCCTGCGTGTTGGCCGGACGCTCATCCCGGCCCTGGTAGCGGGTCAGGTTGACGTCGATAAAGCGGTTGTGTTCTTCACTCACCTTGATCTCGCGCCACAGCTTGCCGGCGATGAAGATATACAGCCACCCATCGCGAAGGTTGTCGCACAGGTCCTCGTCGTGGCTCACCAGGCGCAGCGGGTAGGTGGGGACCAGCTCGAGATCATAGGTTTCCGGCGTCCTGTCCCGCTGAATGCTGAGCAGCGGACCAAGAGGAATATGGTACATGTCGTGGTTGTCGGGATACTCGCGCGCCTTGACGAGATCCGCGGTTTCACCATCCAGCGCGCCGTCCTTGTCCACGTAGCTAAGGAAGAGGTTGTAATTTTCCTGTTCCACGAGCGGAAAACTGATGGGCCAGCGATCAAGGCCGAAAACGTCCGCGCCAATGGCCTCGCTGGCACCGAGCTTGCTTTCATAGC
>JALTLF010000139.1 GCA_027005735.1 Chromatiales bacterium
TCGCCGCCTGCTTCCCGGTGATGCAGGCCTTGCGGCCCCATCTGGAGGCCGGTGAGTTCGTATCGCGTGTGCGCCGGCAGGAAAAGGACGCCTATCGCCTGGCCTTTGTTTCGGATGAGCAGGAGGTGGTGGCGGTGGCGGGTTTCCGCATTGGCGAGAACCTCGCCTGGGGGCGTTTTCTGTACGTGGACGACCTTGTCACGGCGCCGGCGCAACGCTCGCGCGGTTACGGCCGTGCCCTGCTGGCGTGGCTGCGGCGACACGCACTGGAACAGGGCTGTGGGCAGTTGCACCTGGACTCGGGTCTGCAACGCGAGGACGCCCACCGTTTCTATGCGCGCGAGGGCATGGCGGCGAGCGGGTATCATTTCGCGCTGGAACTTCAGGCGGGTTGAGACATGGATGAAACCAGCCGCCGCCGAGAACGCATGACACAACTTTTCACCCTCGTGATTATCGGGTGTTCGGAAGGCGTATCAGGATAGCGTTACAGCACCCAGGGGAGATACCATGGCACGCCATGAAACAAAGACCTGTGTGCGCTGCCGGCGGGACTTCGAGTGCAAGTCGGGTTCCATCCTGCTGTGCCAGTGCCAGACGGTGGTGCTGAGCCCGGCGCAACTGGCGTGGATCGCCGCGCGCTACGACGACTGCCTGTGTTGCGGCTGCCTGAAGCAGTTGCGCGGCGAGTATGCGCAGCAAAGGCATGAGGCCCGCCTGCGCCGGGCCCGGCAGCACATGCGCGGGCGCTGAGCGCGATTACGGGAGCGAGGGAGCGAAAATGTTCAAGCCCCGAGATGAGCGCGACACGGTCTACATCAACCGCGACGACGCGGGCCACCCCCTGTCGGCCTTCTCACGCCATGCCTTCGAACTGGACGGCGCCGAATGGCCCTCCGCGGAGCACTACTACCAGGCCATGAAGTTCACCGACGCCGAGCTGCAGGCACAGATCCGCTCGGCCGGCGACCCGACGGAGGCGCGCAAGCTGGCGCGCCAGTTCGCCCGCAGGCACAAGCGCGCACTGCGCAAGGA
>JALTLF010000140.1 GCA_027005735.1 Chromatiales bacterium
ACCACGGCCTCGGCAGCCGCCACCTCGAGGAGACCGACCGGCTCGCCCGCCAGCAGGCCGAGCACGCCGCCGTGCAGGCCATGAACATCACCGCCGAGGGCAACGTCATCGACATGGCCGCGGGGCATGTCTTCAGCCTCGACGGCGGCGACTTCGATCCGGCCTGCGCCGGCGACATGCTCATCCTCCACGTCACCCACCGCGCCAGCCAGGCCGCCGGCCTGCAACTGGGCGACGAGGACGTGGCCTATCGCGCCACCGCCACCTGCATCCCGCGCGAGACCCCCTACCGGCCGCCCATCCCCCCACATCCCGAGCTGCCGCTGACCTTCACCGCGCGCATCGAGAGCGACGGCAAGTACGCCCGCCTCGACGAACAGGGCCGCTACCAGCTGCGCGCCCTGTTTGACCTCGGCGCGGCGCCCCACACCCGGGCCAGCATCCCCATCCGGCGGCTCGCCCCCCACGGCGGCCTGCCCAACGACACGCTGGTGGGCCAGCACACCCCCCTGCGCGACGGCGACGAGGTGCTGCTCTCCTGCCTGAACGGGGACCCCGACCGGCCCATGATCGTCGGCACCCTGCCCAACGCCGCGCGCCCCAGCCCGGTGACCAGCCGCAACCCGGCGCAGAACCGCCTGCGCACCGCCGGCGACAATGAACTCTGCCTCGACGACACCCTGGAGCGCGAGGCCATCACCCTGCGCACCCATGCGGGCTACAACATCCTGCACCTGGACGCCAATGCCCTGGGCCACCGCATCCGGCTGGCCGCCGAGCACGGCGCCATGGCGCTGTTCGCCAAAAAGACAATACACCGCGAGTCCGGCGACACCCTCACCGAGCGCGCAGGGGGCGATCGCACCGTCGTAGTGGAAAACCGTCACCAGACGACAACCAACACGAAGGAAATCCACCACCAGGCCGCCACCGACCACCGCCTCAAGGCGCACAACGTCATAAAAACCGAATCCGGCAAGAACACCGAACTCACCGCCGGCCGCCACCTCAAAATCCACGC
>JALTLF010000141.1 GCA_027005735.1 Chromatiales bacterium
CTGCTGGGTGATCTCGTAGATGGGACGCCCGGCGGAATCGGTACCGCTGGGCTGTGCCACCGGCGGAATGTTCAGCGGCAGCTCGAACACCGGCACGGCGGGACCGCCACCACCACCACCGCCACCGCCACCGCCACCACCGCCACGCATACGCGCGGCCAGGCTGGTCCCGGTCCAGGCCAGTGCGGGCAGTGCCGCGGAGCCTTTTAGAAAATCACGTCGAGTCGTCATGTCTCTCTCCTCATTGGATTTCAGCTTTTTATCAGTTTTATTATTTTTTTATTGCGTGCTAAACGTCACGCACAACATAGTCGAACACCCGGTAATTTTTCTGTAACCGGGGACACGCTGAATTCAGCGCAACGGAAAAAATTGACAGGACGTGCGCGAGTTCACAGGAGGAAGTTACGGAAGGGATGGAATGGCGCGAATCGTGCCGTGAATGTGCTCAGGCGCCAACGGCGGGACAACGCAGCTGCTTCAGGTCCACCAGTTCGATACGTCCGCGCCGCAGGCGTATGGCACCACCGCGCTCCAGTGACTTGAGCATGCGACTGATGACCTCGCGGGTGGTACCCAGTTCCACCGCCAGCTCCTGGTGGGTCATCTCCAGCATGGTCACGCCGGAGCGGGCGAAACGGCGGCACAGGTAGTCCGCAAGACGCGCATCCAGGCGTTCAAAGGCCACTTCCTGTACGAGACTCATGGTCTCGTTCAAACGCCGCACCAGGTGATCAATGACATAGTTACGGAACGCCGCTGAGCGTGAAAAGACCTCGTGAAAGTCTTCATAATCCATGTTGATCGCCTTCAGAGACGTCTCGGCAACGGCCTCCACGGTATGGGGATGCTGGTGCAGGAGACCGGATAGACTGAGGATACACAGTTCACCGGGGTAGAGGCGGTAGAGGACGATTTCGCGCCCGTTCCTGGCGCGCACGAAAATGCGCACCGTACCTTCGAGGAGGAGAGTAAAGTTGCTGCAGATCTGTCCCGGACGATACATGACGGTCCCTGCCGGGATGTTCATGGGCAACATGTCCGCCACGGCTTCCTGCCAGACGGGATCATCGATGGCCTGTAACTCCGAGTAGTCGGACAGCATGCCTTCGGGGGTGAGAACCGATGTCTGTGGCATTGTCAGGCGCCTCCATGACGGCACAATAACACGCGGACATCCCGGCAAACTGGTAGAGACGGATGGTAGAGTTCCTGTTTTTCTGTTTAGCCTGCCACGCGAAAGGCGATACGTCTGTGACATTTCACACACAGAGTCGCTGCTCTGTGCGCCGGATCACAAACTGAACACATGTCTCCTGTTTTTCCGCAGCGGCATTCGGTAGCAGGGTCGTGAACAGGGACACAATCCTGCAAAACTGAACAACACCGCGAGGCGCTGCCCGATTTGTAACACCCGGTATCTATACACTAAGGAAGGAGGCAAAAAAAACCGGACCTCATCGGGCGACGAGGTCCGGTATCCCCGGTTGGACCGCCCGGGGATCCACGCACAAAGGCTAAAACGTCGTACCGATAGCGAGGGTGAAGACCCAGGGGTCGATGTCCACGTCCACCGTACCCAGCGCGGTAGTGGCGGTGGTGCTGATCTGGATGTAGCGCAGATCGGCGTTGAAGAACCATTCCGGGTTGATGTCCACGTCCACGCCGGCCTGCAGGGCGATGCCGAAAGAATCGTCCAGCTTGAGGCTGGTGCCGGCCAGCGCGCCGGTGGTGGATTCATCGAAGAAAGTGGTGTAGTTCAGGCCGATGCCCACATAGGGGCGGGTGCTGGCCTGCGGTGAAAAGTAGTGTTGCAGGCTCACCGTCGGCGGCAACTGGCTGGTCTCGCCCACCTTGCCCGCCCCGGCAAGGGTACCGGCGCCATTGATGTCGTGGGTGAAGGGCAGGGAGGCCAGGACCTCGATGCCCAGGCTGTCGCTCAACATGTAGGTCACGGTGACCGACGGCTGGGTATCACCATCCACGGCCACCTGTCCGCCCGGCGAGCCGGACAGATCGCCGCTGCTGTCGTTGGGGCGGACATTGCTCACGCCGACACGCAGGATCCAGTCACCGGCGGCAGCGGCCTGCACAGCGGCGGTGGGCACCAGCAGCAGGATGGCAAGCAGTGCGGTGGCGCTCTTTCGGAAATTCATACACAGTACCTCGAAATTTCTTGAGTGTTCATGTCTCGCTGTTCACCCCCGCGCCTCCCTGGCAGAAATGGCAAGCGACCGTGGGCGCATGGTGGCGGCTGACGCGGCGAGAGGTGTTGACCTGGATCAATTTCCACGCTTTTTGTATGGAATACAGAGTGGTTTGCCGGGAAATAAGCGGCCAGGGGACCGGCGATGCTGCCTGTCGAAAGGGAGAAAAGGGAAATGGTGGCTACGCCCTGGATCGAACAGGGGACCCCGGCATTATGAGTGCCGTGCTCTAACCAGCTGAGCTACGTAGCCGCGGGGTGTGCTTCCCTGCCGGACCAATGCCCGTGCAGCGAGCGGCGCATTTTCGGGCCTGCTCCCCGCCTTGTCAAGCATGGACCTCCCGATCGTCAGCCGCCGGTGGCGCGACTTGCCCTGAATTCAAGAGCTTGCCACGACCCCGCTCCCGTCCCGTGTCCCGCCTGCCGGCCTCTCAAGGGGAAGCGCCCCACGGCGACTAAACTCCTTCGCTGCGAGGTCGTTATATATAGCGTAGTCCGGCATGGGGCCGGCTGCCGCCATACCACAAGCACAAACCGCCATCAGGAAGATGACCCGACACCTGCATTGCTGGCCCCGCCGCTTCAGAAACCAGCTCGTCCTGCTCACCGGCCTGTTGC
This sequence comes from Chromatiales bacterium, assembly GCA_027005735.1. Classification (GTDB taxonomy): domain Bacteria; phylum Pseudomonadota; class Gammaproteobacteria; order CAMYNG01; family CAMYNG01; genus HyVt-448. Next base: position 2,825 of record JALTLF010000141.1, read on the forward strand.
TCTCGGCCACGGTGGCCTTTCTCGCCTGGCAGACCCTGCACCGGGAGACCCGCCATGCCGCCACCGCCCTGCGCCAGCAGGCCGTGATCCTGGCGCGGAACATCGCCAGCACCGGCGCCGCCCACCTGGCCGCAAACGAACACGATGCCCTCGAGGCACTGCTCCTGCGCGCCGCGGAGATCCCCGACGTGGAGGCCATTGCCGTCACCAATGCCGCGGGACGCGTGATCCGCGCAGTTCGTCGGCAAGAGGGGGTTGGGGTGATCGATGACGACCCGCGCTTGCCGCCTCCCCCCGCCGGGGCCGACGAATACGTCGTGCAGGACGCACGACGGCTCACCGTCTGGTATCCCCTCGGCGGCGAGATCACGCAGGCCTGGGTACGCATCGACTACAGCCTGGCGGCACTCCGGCAGCTGGAAAACACCATGTTTACCGCCACGCTGCACGACGGCGCCGTGGCCCTGTTCGTTTCCCTGCTACTGCTGTTGCTCTACCTTCGCCGGCCCCTGCGTTCCCTCGAACGCGCGAGCCGCTTTGCCGCCCGCCTGGGTGACCATCATGGCGAGACCGTCAACCTCGACAGCCCGGCGGAAGAGCTGGCGATCCTCGAGGAGGCCCTCAACCGTACCTCCCTCGATCTGAAGGCACAGGACGAGAAGATCATCGCCACCCTGACGGATCTGGAGACACAGAAGTTTGCCCTCGACCAGCATGCCATCGTCAGCATGACAGACCGCGAAGGCATCATTACCTACGCCAATGATCGTTTCTGCCAGATATCGCGCTACACCCGGCAGGAATTGATGGGCAGGAACCACAACATCTTCAATTCCGGCGTTCACGGTACCGCCTTCTTCCGCAATATGTGGAACACCATCCTCGCCGGCAAGGTCTGGCAGGGCGAAATCTGCAACAAGGCGAAGAACGGCGATCACTACTGGGTCAATACCACCATCGTGCCCTTTCTCGACGACAAGGGCGAACCCTTCCAGTTTGTTGCCATCCGCAACGACATTTCCGCCCTCAAGGCCACGGCAGCGGCACTCAGCGAGAGCCGGGAACGCCTGCAGCAGAGTCAGCTCTTTGCCCGCATCGGCAACTGGGAATGGAATATCGCCAATGACACCATCTTCTGGTCGGAAACCGTCAGCAGCCTGCTGGGCGAGGGCGACATGGCGCGCGAGGTGCCCTATGAGACCTTCATGGAGATGGTCCACCCGGAAGACCGCGCCAGGGTGAAGGACGCCGTGCGCGCCTGCCTGGAGGACGGCGAGGATTTCGATATCGAGCACCGTGTCATCCTTCACCAGGGAAAAACCCGCTGGATCCACGAGGCCGGTAACGTCATCCGCGATGCAGACGGCAAGCCTGTCCGTATGCTGGGTATCGTGCAGGACGTCACCGAACGTGTAAAGACGGAGATCAGCCTGCGCGAGAGCGAGGAGATGATCCGCCATTCACAGAAGATGCAGGCCATCGGCACGCTGGCCGGGGGCATCGCCCATGATTTCAACAACATCCTGTTTGCCATCATCGGCTACGCGGAGCTCATCGAAATGGATGCCGAGGCCGACAGCGAAACGCTGGACAATGCGGAGCAGATCCTGCAGGCCGCCGAGCGCGCGCGTGGACTCATCAACCAGATCCTGAACTTCAGCCGCCGTTCCCCGGACGAGGCTCAGCTCATTCAACCCCACCTGGTGGCCCGCGAGGTGCTGAAACTCATACGCGCCACGGTGCCGACCACCATCCGTATCGAGCATGAACTGGAAAGCCGCGCCTACATTCGCATGGATCCCACCCAACTGCACCAGATCATCATGAACCTGTGCATCAATGCCAACCATGCCATCGGCGAACATTCCGGGGTCATTGCCGTCAGCCTGCACAATCGCAGTCTGCTCTCACCGCTACACACCTACCAGGGCGAACTGGAAGCAGGGGACTATGTCTGCCTCACGGTCTCCGATACCGGTGAAGGCATCCCTGTGGAAGTCATACCGCGTATCTTCGATCCCTTTTTCACCACCAAGGAGGTCGGCAAGGGCACCGGCATGGGACTGGCCTCCATCCACGGCATCATTGCCTCGGTAGGCGGCGGGATCACGCTTGCCACCACGCCCGGCGAAGGGACGACCTTTTCCATCTACCTGCCAAGGGCCATGGTGGGGGAGGAAGACCCCGCCGGTGAAGCGCCGGTCGCAGTCGCCAACCAGTGAGAGAGTGCTTTTCATGACAGTATCGACAGTCCGCGCCATACTGCCCGCCAGCGGGAAGGCAGCGGCCGGCAAACACCCACTCAACCAACGATAAAGGAAGACTGACAAATGCCCAGGAAGCGCGTGCTGGTCATCGACGACGAACCCCTGATCCTCGACGTGGTCTGCAAGTTCCTGCAACGCAGCGGCTACGAGACCGATACCGCCACCAACGGCATGGAGGGCCTGGCGCGCTTCCGCGAAACGCCCGCGGATCTCGTCATTACCGACCTTACCATGCCGGAGCTGGACGGGATGCAGACCGTCAAACACCTGCTGGAGGAATTTCCCGATGCGCGGGTAATTACCATGTCCGGCGGCGGCGATCGTTTCCCGGAGAGTTGCCTGCGGGAATCGGTGCAACTGGGCGCGGCCGGCTCGTTGAAAAAGCCCATCCGAGGCAAGGATCTCGTCCTCGAAGTGCAACGCATCATCGGCGCGGCATAGCGGGTTTTCCTGACTTGGCGACTCCCTTGTTCAACCACAGAGGGCACAGAGAAAAACCTGAAACTACGGCGCACACGGCGACCATGCACAACCGCAACGCCCGCCCTGAATGCGATCCCCGCCCTGAGGACGGGGGGACCGATTGTTCAATCCCGTGAAAAACACGGAGCCCGGTTCAGGCCCCGTGTTCTCCATGCCTGGTATTCTTTTCCTCCGTGCACTCTGTGATTAACACACGGAAAAAGCCTACACATTGAAGCGGAAGTGCATGACGTCCCCGTCCTGCACGACGTAGTCCTTGCCTTCCAGGCGCAGTCTGCCCGCTTCCTTCGCCCCGGCCTCGCCGCCGTACTCGATGAAGTCCGCGTAGCTCACCACTTCGGCGCGGATGAAGCCCTTCTGGAAGTCAGTATGGATGACACCGGCGGCCTCGGGCGCGGTGGCCCCCACTTTCACCGTCCAGCCGCGCACTTCCTTTTCACCGGCGGTAAAGTAGGTCTGCAGGCCAAGCAGCGCATGCCCGGCGCGGATCACGCGATTGAGTCCCGGCTCGTCGAGGCCCATCTCGGCGAGAAACTCGGCCTTCTCGTCATCCTCCAGTTCCACCATCTCCATCTCGATGGCGGCGCACACCGGCACCACCGGCGCCCCCTCGGCAGCGGCATGTGCCTCGACCTTTTCCAGCAGCGGGTTGTTGCGAAAGCCGTCCTCGGCCACATTGGCGATATACATCACCGGCTTGGCGGTGAGCAGAAAGAGGTCCTGCACCAGCGGGCGTTCTTCCCTGCTCAGTTCCACCGTGCGCACGGGCCTGCCCTCGTCCAGCGCCGCCCGGTACTTTTCCAGCACGGCGAGGCGTGCCTTCGCCTCCTTGTCGCCGGACTTCGCCACCTTGGCCGTCTTGTTGATGGCCTTGTCCACGGAGTCGAGATCCGCCAGTGCCAGCTCGGTATCAATGACCTCGATGTCGGAGACGGGATCGATCCTGCCCGCCACGTGCACCACGTCGTCGTTCTCGAAACAGCGCACCACGTGAGCGATGGCGTCAGTCTCGCGAATATTGGCAAGAAACTGGTTACCCAGCCCCTCGCCCTTCGAAGCACCCTCCACCAGGCCGGCGATATCGACGAACTCCATGGTCGTCGGTAATACGCGTTGTGGCTTGACGATCTCGGCGAGTTTATCCAGGCGTGGATCGGGCACCGGCACCACGCCGACATTGGGCTCGATGGTGCAGAAGGGATAGTTCTCCGCCTGGATCCCCGCCTTCGTCAGCGCGTTGAAAAGCGTCGACTTCCCCACGTTGGGAAGACCGACGATACCGCATTTGAATCCCATGTTTACTACCTTTGATCAACCACTGAGGGCACAGAGGTCACCGAGCAATATTATATTGCCACCCGCTTGATGCCCTGTTTCAGCAATGGTACGTTGAAGTTAAGCAGGAGCCCCCTCTTGAACCCCAGAAATCTCAAATAGGTGATCACCTGCGCCAGATGAATGTCTGTTATTGCGCTTACTGACTTGAGCTCGAGCAACAGACTTTTATTGACAATCAGGTCGGCGCGAAAGCCCACACCCAGTTCCTCACCCTTGTAGCTGACAGGTATTTCCACCTGCCGAGCGACGCCCAGTCCACGCTGGTTCAACTCCAGAAACAAGGCCTCTTCATACACCGCTTCGAGCAAACCGGGGCCCAGAGCCCGGTGCACTTCAATGGCAGCGCCTATGACCACTTCAGTAAGCAGCGCATCACAGTCTGTCAAACAGCGTTTGTTCTGCTTCATCATTCCTTCCTCCATGAAAGAATCTGTCTCTGTGTATTCTGTGCTCTCTGTGGTGAACTATCCCGAGTGCAGTCGGTTCATGGCGGCCTGCATGTCGCCTTCGATGACCAGTGGCAGGACGTCCATGGCGCGGTCGATGGCGTCTTCGATGGCGCGCCTGTCTTCCGCCGAAGGTTTGCCCAGCACGTGGGCGGTAACCTTGCGCGATTCACCGGGATGGGCGATGCCAAGGCGAAGGCGCGCAAAGTTCCTGTTGTTGCCGAGACGGCTGATGATATCGCGCAGGCCGTTGTTGCCCCCGTGCCCGCCGCCCTGCTTGAGGCGGGCGACACCGACGGGCAGGTCGAGGTCGTCGTGCGCGACAAGAATGTGCTCCGGCGCGATCTTGTAGAAACCCGCCAGCGCGGCCACGGCCTGGCCGCTGTTGTTCATGAAGGTATCGGGCTTGAGGAGCCAGACGTCCTGCCCCGCCAGCCGCACGCGCGCTACCTCGCCGTGGAACTTCTTTTCACGCCTGAAGCTGCCACCATGGACGCGCGCCACCTCGTCAATAAACCAGAACCCGGCATTGTGCCGGGTTCCAGCATATTCCGGGCCGGGATTACCCAGGCCCACCAGCAGCTCGATACGTGACAAGGGAGACTATCCCGTATCTGCGCGGAGAGGAGACGGCTACTCGCCGCCTTCCCCGCCTTCGGCCGCGGCTTCCCCGCCCTCGGCCGCCTCTGCCTCTTCCTCGTCCCTGGCACCGCGCGGCAGGTGAATGGCCGCCACGGGCTGGTCGTGTTCCGCACCATGGGAGAGTTCCACCAGTTCCACGCCCTTCGGCAGGGCCAGGTCGGAGAGATGCAGGGTATCGTCGAGTTCCATCTTCGCCAGGTCCACCTCGATGTACTCCGGCAGATCGCCCGGCAGACAGCTGATCTCGACTTCCGTCATGTTGTGGGTCACCAGGCCGCCGGCCTTGACGCCGGGACAGGACTCTTCGTTGACGAAATGCAGGGGCACGTGCACGCGAATGGCTTCCTTCGCGCTGACGCGCTGCAGATCCACGTGCAGCACCACCGGCTTCGCGGGGTGGCGCTGCAGGTCCTTGAGAATGGCCTGTTCCTCGCCGTCGGGCAGCTTGATGGTAAGGATGTGGGAATAGAAGGCCTCGTTTTCCAGGTTATGGAAAAGCTGGTCGTGATCCAGCGTCAGGGCGACGGGATCCCTGTGGGCGCCGTACATGACGGCGGGCACCTTACCGGTCCGACGGAGGCGGCGGCTCGCACCTTTCCCCAGGTCAGTCCGGATTTCGGCATGAAGTACAAATTCTGTGCTCATGTGAAAACTCCAGTGTCAGAATGAAAAACGCCCCGGCCCCATGCCGTTGCGCCCGCCTCCCCGCGACCAGGGAAGACTGCTCGCCACCACGCCGGGGCGGGGCGGCTAATCCACGTACATCGAGCTGACCGACTCCTCGTTGCTGATGCGACGCATGGTCTCGGCCAGCATGCTGGCAACGCTCAGTTGCCGGATACGTTCACACTGCTGCGCGTCCTCGCGCAGCGGGATGGTATCGGTCACCACCAGCTCGTCCAGTTGCGAACCGTTGATGTTGTCCACCGCCGGGCCGGAGAGCACCGCGTGGGTGCAGTAGGCCACCACGCGCCGCGCGCCGTGCTCCTTCAACGCGCCGGCGGCCTGGCACAGCGTGCCGGCGGTATCCACCAGGTCGTCGACGATGACGCAGGTGCGGTCCTCCACGTCACCGATGATGTTCATGACCTTGGCCTCGTTGGCGCGCGGCCGGCGCTTGTCGATGATCGCCAGGTCGGCGTCGTCGAGGCGCTTGGCCAGTGCCCGCGCGCGCACCACGCCGCCCACGTCGGGCGACACCACCATCAGGTTGGGATACTCCTGGCGATAGACGTCGCCCAGCAGGATCGGCGAGGCATAGACGTTGTCCACCGGGATGTCGAAGAATCCCTGGATCTGATCGGCGTGCAGGTCCACGGTCAGCACGCGGTCGGTGCCCACGCCGCACAGCATGTCGGCCACCACCTTGGCGGTAATGGGCACGCGCGCCGAGCGCGGGCGCCGGTCCTGCCGCGCGTAGCCGAGGTAGGGGATCACCGCGGTGATGCGCCCCGCCGAGGCGCGGCGCACGGCGTCCACCATGACCATCAGTTCCATGAGGTTTGCATTGGGCGGCGCACAGGTGGGCTGCACAATGAAAACATCACGGCCGCGGACGTTCTCCATGATCTCCACCTGGATCTCGCCGTCCGAGAAACGCCCCACGGTGGCCTTGCCCAGCGGCATGTTGAGGCGGGCCACCATGTCGCGCGCCAGTTTCGGGTTGGCGTTCCCGGTAAAGACCATCATGCTGCTGTCCGACACGTCTCTCACCCTGCTGTGTCCCGAAAAATATGGCTGGGCCGGCAGGATTCGAACCTGCGAATGCTGGGATCAAAACCCAGTGCCTTACCGCTTGGCGACGGCCCAAATCAGTTCTGCGCCCGGCCCCGCGCCTGTTCCTGCAGGCCCTTCCAGTCCGCCAGCGCCGCCTGCAAGGGTGAACGGTTACAGCCCCGCGCCACGAACAGCGGCCAATCCGGCGCCAGTGCCGCGGCGGCCTCGCGCGCGGCGGCCTCGTCGTCGAAGGCGGCGAAAACGCAGGCACCGGTTCCCGTCATTCGCGCCGGCGCACGGGGGGCGAGCGCGTCCCGCGCCCGCGCTACCTCCGGGTAGCGGCGAAAGACGACCGATTCACAGACATTGCTGACCCGCCCCGCCAGGAAGTCGCGTATTTTAATGGCTGGGCAATCCCGTATCAATGCAGGGTCGGAAAAAATCTCAGCCGTTGAGACACTTACCGGCGGGGCAATGACCACGTACCAGGGCTCGGCCAGGCCCGCGCCCTCACCCGCCTCGGCCAGCAGCCTGTGCACGGGGATCAGGCGCTCGCCCACGCCCTCGGCCCAGGCCGCCTCGCCGGCGACAAAGACCGGCACGTCGGCCCCCAGCGCCAGGCCCAGCTCGGCCAGCGCCGCGGCATCGAGGCCGCATTCCCACAGGGCATTGAGGGCCACCAGGGTGGTGGCGGCGTCGGAGCTGCCGCCGCCCAGCCCCCCGCCCGCGGGCAACCGCTTGTCGAGGTGGATCTCCACCCCGCGGGCGACGCCGCAACGGGCCTGCAGGGCCCGCGCCGCCCGCACGACGAGATCCGCCTCCGGTGTCAGCCCGGCGAGCCCGCCATGGCGCACGATACGGCCGTCCCCGCGCAGGCGAAAGCGCAGCCGGTCACCGTGATCGAGGAACTGGAACAGGGTCTGGAGCGTGTGGAATCCATCGTCGCGGCGGCCGGTGACGTGCAGGAACAGGTTGAGCTTGGCCGGGGCGGGCCAGGCGAAATCGGCGGGATCCGGGGACATGGGCCCATTATATCGCCCCGCCGTGGAAGTATCGCGGGCTTTGCCGATACCGTCAGCCCAGCCCCAGCTGCCACTCGTCCACCACCAGGCGCACCCTGAGTTCCCCCTGATCGGCGAAGATCTTGTCCGGCAGCTCCAGGCCATTGACCTGCGTGTAGCGTCGCAGGCGGATGCTCCAGTCGGCCTGGCGCAGGGTACTGAGGCGGCCGCGGCCGTCGAACTCCCTGGCGGCCACGGCGAGGCGCGGATCGGGCAGGCCCAGCATCCAGTAGCGCAAACCGCTCACCGGCATGAGCACGCCGGTATGGCGATAGAGCAGCTGCTCGGCGCTGTCGGCCTCGAAGCGTCCCTCGCTGGTCTCCAGCACCACCGGGCCGCCCTCGCTGCCCGTGAGCCGCAGCCCGCTGCCGAAGGGACCGCTCAGCACCATGAGCCAGTCGCGGCCCCGTTGCTGCCACTCCACTCTGATGAACCAGGACTCCACGCCGCGCACGATACTCAGGCGTCCGCTGAGGCGAAAGTGGTCGAGGTTCCCCAGGGCCGCGCGGCGTGCCTGCCAGGCGGCGGCGGGATCCGCCACCCCGGTCTCGGCCGGCGGCAGGCCCGCGCATCCCGCCAGCGACAACAGGCCGGCGAGCAGGACGAGCCGGCGTCTCATTGGGTGAAGCGGCGGATGACGTCGAGCAGCAGCTTGTGTTTCGGCGCCACGCGCACCGCCGCTTCCCAGACCTCGCGCGCCCGCTCGTGGTCGCCGGTGACCCACAGGACCTCGCCGAGGTGAGCGGCGATCTCCGGGTCGGTCATTTTCTCGAAGGCCTTGTTGAGGTACTCCAGCGCCTTGTCGTAGTTGCCGAGACGGTAGTAGATCCAGCCCATGCTGTCGATGATGGCGGGATCATCGGGCTTGAGCCTGTAGGCACGCTGGATGTACTGCAGCGCCTCCTCCAGCCGGTCGGTGCGATCGGCGAGGGTGTAACCCAGTGCATTGAGTGCCTGGGCGTTCTCCGGCTCACGCTCGAGGATACTGCGCAGGTCGCCCTCGGTGATGTCGAGGCGATCGATCTTCTCGGCGATCAGCGCGCGGGCGTAGAGCAGCTCCGTGTTGTCCGGCATGTTGCCCAGCGCCTCGGTGTACATGTCCACCGCCTCGGCATACATGCCCGCCTCGCGCAACAGCTCGCCCTCGGCCAGGTAGAGGCGCAGCTCCACCTCCGCCGAGGTGGGCGTGATGCTGCGCAGGTGGCGCCGGGCCTCGTCGATGCCGTCGCGGTTCCTGTAGACCACGGCGATGCGGATCTGGGCCTCGAGATAGTAACGTCCGCTGCGCACCGCCTGGTAATGTTCCAGCGCGCTGTCCCAGTCCTTGCCCTGTTCGGCGATCTGGCCCAGGTAATAATGCGCCTCGGCCTTGCGCTGACCCATTTCCAGCAGGCGCCGGAAGTGACCGGCGGCAACATCGAGCTTGCCGGTCTGCAGGTTGAGCAGGCCGAGGGCATAGATGGCCTCGATGTTGGCGGGATCGGCGGCGAGCAACAGCTGAAACTGTTCCTGCGCCTCGGCGAAGCGGTTTTCGTCCACCAGCCGGCGTGCATAGTAGGTACGCAACTCCGTATCCCCGGGCTGGCGCTCCAGCGCGGCGCGCAGCATGTCGAGGGACTCCTCGCCCTTCTCCATGCGCACGAGGATGTTGCTGCGCAGGATGAGGGCGCGGGTGAGATCGGGATCGAGGGCCAGCAGCCGGTCCACCGCCTGCAGGGCGCGTTGCGGCGCGTTGAGCAGCAGGGCCAGCTGGGCATAGGCGTAGTGCGCCTCGACATCCTCGGCGCGGCGCTCGGCCAGTTTCTGCATCACCGCCAGCGCCGTGTCGCGATCGCGCTCGCGGCTGAGCAGCGAGACGATGAGCTGGTAGCTCTTGCCGCTGCCGCGCGCCACGTCCACCACCTTTTCGAGATATTGCAGCGCGCCCCCGGCGTCGCCCTGGCGTACCAGCATGGCGGCGGCCACCTGGTTGGCCTCGATGTTGTCCGGCGCCAGCTCCGCCCACAGCTTCGCCACAATGAGGGCATTCTCGTCGTCGCGGGCATAGACGGCGACGCGCGTGGCGCGCTCGGCGATACGCGCGTCCCGCGACAGCATGGCGGCGCTGACATAATACTGCACCGCCTGCTTGAGCTGGCCGCGCTGGCCGGCGATCTCCGCCAGCATGAGGTTGTAGAGGATGTCGGCATTGAGATCCGCCGGCGGCTCGAAGCGCCCGTCCGGGGCGGCGGCCACCGAGGCGGGCGGGGCCGACTGGTTCTCCGGCACCGGGGCGGGCGCCGTCGCCGGCTCGGGCCGGGCCACCGGCATGGGCACCGGCTCACCCTGGGGCTGCCCCGAGGGCGCCTCCCCCGGCACATCCCCCGGCGCCGCCGGCAGGGAACTGCAACCCTGTAAAATCAATATGTTCAGTGTGGTTAAGAAAAGAAACGCGGCAATCTTCATACCTGGGAGTCCAACCTTGGCTTGTCCGGGGGTGGGGGTGACGTGCTCCGATGGAGAAACTATAAACAACTTTGGGTGAAATTACCTTTATAATGTGGGTCTTGTGCCCCAGATTGAAACGGTTTTTCCGAAGTTTGTCCGTGAAACCAGTCCGTGAACCCGTCAGTGGTATCCGCCCGTGACCCTGCTCGCATTCGGCATCAACCACAAGACCGCGCCGGTGGAGATCCGTGAGCGCGTGGCCTTCCAGCCCGAGCAGGTAGGCGCGGCGCTGCGCGACCTCGTCGCCCATGCGCCGGTCACCGAGGCGGCCATCATCTCCACCTGCAACCGCACGGAGCTGATCTGCCAGACCGAATCCCCGGACGCCGACGCCGTCATCGAGTGGTTCCGCGCCTACCACCAGCTGGGTGCCGACGAGGTGGCGCCCTACATCTACGCCCACCCCGACAGCCAGGCGGTGCGCCACATCCTGCGCGTGGCCAGCGGGCTCGATTCGCTGGTGCTGGGCGAGCCGCAGATCCTCGGCCAGATCAAGAGCGCCTACCAGACCGCCAGCAATGCCGGCACCATCGGCCGCCTGCTCAACCGCCTGTTCCAGTACACCTTCTCGGTGGCCAAGCAGGTGCGTTCCGATACCGCCATCGGCGCCAACCCGGTGTCGGTGGCCTTCGCCGCCGTCAGCCTGTCGCGGCAGATCTTCTCCGATCTCGGTCGCCACAGCGCCCTGCTCATCGGCGCAGGCGAGACCATCGAACTGGTGGCGCGTCACCTGCGCGAACAGGGGGTGCGGCGCATGATCATCGCCAACCGCACCCTGGAACGCGCGCGCCAGCTCAGCCGCCAGGTAGAGGGAGAAGCCATGGTCCTGGCCGACGTGCCGCAGGCGCTCGTCGAGGCGGACATCGTCATCTCCTCCACCGCCAGCCCCCTGCCCATCCTCGGCAAGGGCATGGTGGAACGCGCCCTGAAGCAGCGCAAGCACCGCCCCATGTTCATGGTGGATCTTGCCGTGCCGCGCGACATCGAACCCGAGGCGGGTGAACTCAATGACGTCTATCTCTACACCGTCGATGACCTGCACACGGTGATCGAGGAAAACCGCCGCTCGCGTGCCGCCGCCGCCGAGGAGGCCGAAGAGATCATCGACAGCCAGGTGGAACAGTTCATGGGCTGGCTGCGCTCCCTGGATGCGGTGCAGACCATCCGTCACTACCGCGAGCAGGCCGAGCACATTCGCGACGAAACGCTGGCCGATGCCCGCCGCCAGCTCGCCGCCGGCAAGGATCCCGAGGAAGTCCTCGCCGAACTGGCGCGCCTGCTCACCAGCCGCCTGATCCACAGCCCCACGGCGCAACTCAATCGCGCCGCCTTCGAGGGACGCAAGGACGTCCTCGCCATCGCGCGCGAACTGCTCGATCTCAAAGACGTCAACGACTAAGCATATTCATCGTGAAAGCATCCCTGTTGAAGAAGCTGGAGGGGCTCGACGAGCGCATGGAAGAAATCAATGCGCTGCTCGCCGATCCCGACACCATCGCCGATCAGGAACGCTTCCGCGCCCTGTCGCAGGAGCACGCCCAGCTCACGCCGGTGGTGAACTGTTACCGCGAATATCGCGACAACGAGGCCAACATCGCCGAGGCCGAGAAGATGCTCGGCGAGGATGACGCCGAGATGCGCGCCATGGCCGAGGAAGAACTCGAGCAGGCGCGCGCCGCGCGCGAGCGCCTGGAAGTGGAACTGCAAAAGCTGTTACTGCCCAGCGATCCCAACGACGAGCGCAACATCTTCCTCGAGATCCGCGCCGGCACCGGCGGCGACGAGGCGGCGCTGTTCGCCGGCGATCTCTACCGCATGTACGCCCGCTACGCCGAGCAACGCAAGTGGCAGCTGGAAGTGATCAACGAGAGTCCCGGCGAGCATGGCGGCTACAAGGAGATCATCCTGCGCATCGTCGGCAAGGGGGCCTATTCGCGGCTCAAGTTCGAGTCCGGCGTGCATCGCGTGCAGCGCGTGCCGGAGACCGAGTCCCAGGGCCGCATCCACACCTCGGCCTGCACCGTGGCGGTGATGCCCGAGATCGAGGAAGTGGGCGCTATCGACATCAACCCGGCGGACCTCAAGGTGGATACCTTTCGCGCCTCCGGCGCCGGCGGCCAGCACGTCAACAAGACCGATTCGGCCATTCGCATCACCCATCTCCCCTCGGGCATCGTGGTGGAATGCCAGGACGAGCGCTCGCAGCACAAGAACCGCGCGCGTGCCATGTCGCTGTTGCAGGCGCGCCTGTTGCAACAGGAGCAAGAGAAACAGGCCGCCGAGCAGGCCCATACCCGCCGCCTGCTGGTGGGCTCGGGGGATCGCTCCGAGCGGATCCGCACCTATAACTTCCCCCAGGGGCGCATCACCGATCACCGCATTAACCTGACCCTCTACAAGCTCGACGAGATCATGGCGGGCAAGCTCGACGAGATCATCGAGCCCCTGGTCAACGAACACCAGATGGATCTGCTCGCCGAGATGAGCGCCGAGCAGTAAGCCGCCGGTGAGCGCGCGCGCGACCATCGCCCACTGCCTCGCCGCCGCGCAGCAAGGGCTGGCAGGCTCGGACAGCCCGCGCCTCGACGCCGAGTTGCTGCTCGCCCATGTACTGGGTGTCACGCGCACCCACCTGCATGCCTGGCCGGAACAGGAACTGGATCAGGGTCAGCAGACCGCGTTCACCGCCCTTGTCGAACGCCGCGCCGCCGGCGAACCGGTAGCCTATCTGCTCGGCGAACGGGAATTCTGGTCCCTGTCCCTGCGCGTCACGCCGGACACCCTCATCCCGCGCCCCGAGACCGAGCTGCTGGTGGAGCAGGCCCTGGCCCGCATCCCGAAGGACGCCGCGCAGGACATCATTGATCTCGGCACCGGCAGCGGCGCCATCGCCCTGGCCCTGGCCCACGCGCGGCCCCGCTGCCGGGTCACCGCCACGGATCGTTCCCTCGCGGCGCTGGCCGTGGCCCGGGACAATGCCGCGCGCCTCGGTATTGCCAATGTCGCCTTCGTCGCTGGCGACTGGTTCGCTCCCCTTGCGGGGCACCACTTCCATGTGGTGGCGGCCAACCCGCCTTACGTGGCGCAGAACGATCCCCACCTGCAACGGGGCGATGTGCGCTTCGAGCCCGCCGACGCCCTGAAGGCGGGAGAAGAAGGGCTGGATGACATCACGCGGCTCATCGAGGCAGCACCGGCGCATCTGCTTCCCGGTGGCTGGTTGTTGCTGGAGCACGGTTTCGACCAGGGTGCGGCGGTACGCGCCCTGCTGCATCGACACGGCTTCGAGGCGATGGAAACCGTGCGCGATTATGCCGGCAATGAACGCCTGAGCCTGGCACGGACAGTTGCGACCAACGCGTAGCGAGGGCCGGGGTTCGGCACCCATGCCCCCGTGGATACATTGTTTTCTCGATGACGTAGCCTGGATGCAGGAGGTACAGCAACGCAGGACGCAGTTGCCGAGGATGCCCGAGCCGAAGGGACAGGGGGCGGGGATATGCGCAAGCGAATGTTGTAACGTACACAGGCAATACCCTTTTTCGCCCAGTTGCCACCGTGTTGGTTTGGCATCGAGGCCTGCGTCATTGCCGAGAACAGAGGATACGGAACCCCACCAACAGGCCGGAGTATACGAAAGCAAGCTGTCCCTCCATCCCCGTCTGCGCTTACAAACAGGGGAAGAGAATATACGAGGGGCTATATCCCCTGTGTATCACCCGGAATTGACCTGCCCACCCCCTTTCCTCCTCCCCGGGGGCTGTGGTTAAATTATCGCGTGGATGCCGCCGGGCAGGCCGTTGACGACTGCCTCGGCGCAACGGAATCGCATTTCTCGACACGGATACGGCAGGCCTGCGCATGATCGCTGCATGATCGCGTGGCCCTGCGCAACACAAGGAACCCAAGCAAGGA
>JALTLF010000142.1 GCA_027005735.1 Chromatiales bacterium
GGGTGTCGCGCTTCGTTGAGAAACCGGAGAAGGCGACGCTGGGTTTCTACATCCGGGTGCTTGGGGGATTTTTTCGACATGATCTAAAACTCCTTTTTCATTGACTTGCTTCCGTTAAGAGACAGGTACGACGGTGAGACATGAGTCGCACTGGCGGAGCAATACCCGCAACAGGCAGTATAGGAGAAAATGCGCGCACCACCATCGGGCATTCCCCAACTGTGATAAACCCGGCAGACACGAAGTGATCGTATTCCGGATCGCACAAGGGCAGGGGTGTTTAGCCGTCAATTGGTCGGAGCAGAGAGATATGTAACCTGGCGCACGCTGATGGCCACGCAGCGCCGCCACGCCTGCAAGCGCACGACACATGAGCAGCGGGGCGATCACCGCCGCAAGCAAGGAGAGCGTGCGAGGGGGACTACTGGATGTTGTAGTAGATCATGTGGGCGTTGCTCACCGAGGCCGACTTGCCGAGGCTGATGAAGCCGGAACCGGAGAGCGGCACTTCCTCACCCTGGATATAGACTTCCTTGCCGCCCTGGGTCTTGACGAAGGTGCCGTTGCGGCTCTGATCGATGAGCACGAACTTGCCCTTGCGGAAGACGATACGCGCGTGCTGGCGCGAGGCGAACTCCGAGGGCACGACCATGTCGCAGTCGCTGGCGCGGCCGAAGATGAACTCCGGCGAACGCGAACTGAGTTCCCTGATGAGATCGTTGTAGGCGAGATAGAGATGCGCCTCGCGGTTGAACAGCGACATGATGCGCGAGTTGCTCATCTCCCGGGTCCTTGGCAAACCCTGGCTGTCGAGCAGATCTTCTTCCTCATCGGGCTTCATGCCGGCGACTCGCGCCTTGAGCTTGTTCATGAAGCCGTTCTTCATGCGCAGGATGTACTTGCCCATCTCGTCGAGGAAGGCATCGTTGACCTGATCCGGCTGCAATACAAACTGCTGGCTGCCCGGCGTCTCGTAGTTCTCGATGCGCAGGCGCAGGGTGCCGTCGGAAAATTCTTCCTGGAAGATGAAGCGCACGGGGATCTGGGACTTGACCACCAGGGGCGCCAGTGCGCCGCCCTGCGCGGCATTCTTTTCCGATACCACCCACAGGCCGTTCTCGCGCAGACCGTGCTGCAACATCTCGGCGACGTCGGCGGACACCTCGAAGCGGGAATCCCCGTCCTTGAAGAGGTGATAACTCAGCTGGATCTCGGTCTCGCCGCGGGTGACGGCCTGCAGTTCGTAGCGGCCCTGTTGCAGAGCGGAGATGGTGCCGACCTCGGGAATGGAATAGTCCACCCGGATGTCACTGTCCACCAGGTACAACTGCTCCACCATGTCGTGCAGGAAACTGTGAATGCTGCGCAGGCTGGCCACCACGGCGCGGTGGCGAACATCGACGCCCACCTCGAACTCGCCGCTCTCAACGGCGCGATCCTTGGCCGCGTCGGCCTGCTTTTTCAGATTGTCGAGAATACCCATGCCTGTTTCCCGCCACCATCATTATAACTTGTTGTTTTTATTCGGCACACTGAGCCCATTAGAAAAAAGTATATACGTGGGGGTAGGGGCCTCAATAGCCTATGCGGACTAGTGCGACGGGACCCACGCCCGAGGACACACCGGGCGTGGACAGGAGGTTCCCCTGCATTCCGCGCGGGCTTATTCGCCGTCCTCGCCGCCGGCGGCTTCCAGCAGGAGGGCATTGACGCGGCGGGCGAAGGCCGCCGGGTCCTCGAGCTGCCCGCCTTCGCTGAGCAGGGCCTGGTCGAACAGCAATTGCGTCCAGTCCGCGAGGCGCTGTTCCGCCTTTTCCTCGCGCAGGTGGCGAATGACCGCATGTTGCGGGTTGATTTCAAGGATGGGCTTGAGGTCCGGGACCTGGTGTCCCGCCTGCCTGAGGATCTTCTGCATGCTGACGGCCATGTCCTGTTGTTCCACTACCAGGCAGGCCGGTGACTCGGTGAGGCGATGACTCAGTCGTATGTCGCTGACACGCTCGCCGAGGACGGATTTCATCCTCTCGATGAGATCACCGAACTCCCTTGCCGCCTTTTCAGTCGCCTGCTTCTCTTCCTCGTCTTCCAGCTTGCCGAGATCCAGATCACCCTTGGCGATATTGACCAGCGGTTTGCCGTCGAACTCATTGAGGAAGGACATCATCCACTCGTCCACGCGGTCGTACATGAGCAGGACTTCGATGCCCTTCTTGCGGAAGACCTCCAGATGCGGGCTGTGTGCCACGGCGGCATAGCTCTCGCCGGTAAGGTAATAGATGGCCTCCTGCTCGGGCTTCATGCGGCTGATGTAGTCGGCCAGCGAGACATCCTGGATCTCCTGGTCATTGTGCGTAGAGGCGAAGCGGAAGAGCCCGGCGATCTTCTCGCGGTTGGCGAAGTCCTCGCCCGGCCCTTCCTTGAGAACCTGGCCGAAGTTTTTCCAGAACTCGGCATAGGTCTCGGGCTCGTCCTTCGCCAGTTTCTCCAGCGCGGTGAGGACGCGCTTCACCGAGGCCGCGCGAATGGTGTCGATCTGCTTGTTGCGCTGGAGGATCTCGCGTGAAATGTTGAGCGGCAGATCGTCGGAGTCCACCACGCCGCGCACGAAACGCAGGTAATTGGGCATCAGCTGCTCGGCATCGTCCATGATATACACGCGCTTGACGTAGAGCTTGATGCCGTGGCGCTTCTCGCGATCGAAGAGATCAAAGGGCGGGCGTTTGGGAATGTAGAACAGCGTGGTGTAGTCCTGGCTTCCCTCGACGCGGTTGTGGATCCACAGCAGGGGATCCTCGAAGTCGTGGGCGATGTGCTTGTAGAACTCGCGGTATTCCTCGTCGCTGATCTCGTTCTTCTGGCGCGCCCACAGGGCCGAAGCCTTGTTGACCGTTTCCAGCTCGCTGCTGTCGTCCTGCTTCGGCATTTTCACCGGCAGGGAAATGTGATCGGAATACTTGTGGATGATGTTGCGCAGGCGGAAGTCGTCGAGGAACTCGTCCTCGCCCTCGCGCAGGTGCAGGGTAACGACGGTGCCGTGCCGTTCACGCTCGATGTTCTCCAGCGTGTACTCGCCCTCGCCACTGGATTCCCAGCGCACGCCGTGCTCCGGCGACAGGCCGGCGCGGCGGGTGTCCACGGTGACGCGATCAGCGACAATGAAGGCGGAATAGAAACCGACGCCGAACTGGCCGATGAGGCTGGCGTCCTTCTGCTGGTCGCCGGAGAGCTGTTCGAGGAACTGGCGCGTGCCGGAGCGCGCGATGGTACCGATGTTGTCCATGACCTCCTGGCGGCTCATGCCGATGCCGTTGTCGGCCACGCTCAGGGTGCGGGCCTCTTTGTCCACCGTGATGGTGATCCCCAGCTCGCTGTCGCCCTCGTAGAGGGCCTCGTCGGAGAGCGCCTCGAAACGCAGCTTGTCGCAGGCGTCGGAGGCATTGGAAATGAGTTCGCGCAGAAAGATTTCCTTGTTGGAGTACAGGGAATGGATCATCAGGTGAAGCAGCTGCTTCACCTCGGTCTGGAAATTGAGGGTTTCTTTTTTCGCTTCCACGCTCATGCTCACTCCTCTGCTGGACTGCACGGTTTGACTGTCGTCGGCCTGCCGTCCGCAGGCCGGCCACCGGCAAGATAGGGCCGGGGCGGCGGGATTTCAAGGGCCGGTGACCGTGCCGCCGGCGGCCATGGCCTCCAGCAGGCGGGTGGCGATCTCCTCCACCGACAGGCTGGTCACGTCCAGCGAAGGCAGGCCGGCGTGGCGGTAGAGGGCCTCGGCCTGGCGGGTTTCGTAGCGGCACTGCTGCAGGGAGGCATAGCGGCTGTCGGGCTGGCGATGGCGGCGGATCTCGTGCAGGCGGTGGGGATCGATGCGCAGGCCGAAGAGGCGCTCGCGGTACGGCCGCAGGACCGCGGGCAGACTGAGTTCCTCGAGGTCCTCCTCCACCAGCGGATAGTTGGCCACCATGGTGCCATAGTGCATGGCGAGGTAGAGACTGGTGGGGGTCTTGCCGCTGCGCGAGACGCCGATGAGGATCAACTCCGCCTCATGGTAGTGCGCCGTGCTGGCGCCGTCGTCGTTGCGCAGGGCAAAGTTCACCGCTTCCATGCGCCGCAGGTAGGCGCTTCCCCGGTCCTCGCCGATACCGTGGGTCTGGCCGATGCGGGGCCGACAGCGCGTGCCCAGTTCGTCTTCCAGCGGGGTGATGAAGGCGCTCATGAAATCGATGAGCAGCCAGTCATCGCGCGCCAGCCGCGCGCGCAGTCCCGCGTCGAGGATGGTGGTGAACACCAGTACGCGCTCGCTGCCCGCCGCCGCGGCCCGCTCGATGGCGGCAACGGCCTCCGCCACCCGTTGCACGTTGTTGACGAAGCGCAGGACATGGGTGTCGAAGTCCACGTCGGGAAACTGGGACAGCAGGCTGCGCGCCAGCGTCTCCACCGTAATGGCCGTGCTGTCGGAGATCAGAAAGACGTCGCGCCGGGCCATGCCCTCTCCCCCGCCGTGGCGGTCTTTGCGCCGACAGGACGGCAAATACGTCGCTTGCCTTGTATAAGTTCCATGGAACCCCTATATCTAATCGGTATCCAACAACTATAACACCGCGAGGGCGCATCTCTTGTCCGACTACCTCATCTGGTTCGATCAACTGGGCATGCAGGACGTCCCCCGCGTCGGCGGCAAGAATGCCTCGCTGGGGGAAATGATCCGTGCACTGTCGGCAAAGGGCGTGCGCGTTCCCGGTGGCTTCGCCACCACCGCCGAGGCCTACCGCGAGTTCCTCGCCCAGGATGGCCTCGATGCGCGTATCGAGGCGCGCCTGGCGCAGACCGATATCGAGGACATGAGCGCGCTCAGCGCCAGCGGCGAGGCCATCCGCCAGTGGATCCGCGCGACCCCCCTGCCCGTGGCCTTCGAGCAGGCCGTGCGCGAGGCCTATGCGCGCCTCGTCGGCGAGGAAGGCGAGGAAGTATCCTTCGCGGTGCGTTCCTCGGCCACGGCCGAGGATCTGCCCGAGGCCTCCTTTGCCGGACAGCAGGAGACCTTCCTCAACATCCACGGCATCGATGCCCTGCTGGAGGCCATCCACGAGGTCTTCGCCTCGCTCTACAACGACCGCGCCATCGCCTACCGCGTACACCAGGGATTCGCGCATCGGGACGTCGCCCTCTCCGCCGGCGTGCAGCGCATGGTGCGCTCCGATCTCGCCGCCAGCGGCGTCATGTTCACCCTCGACACGGAAACCGGCTTCGACGGCGTGGTCTTCATCACCGCCGCCTGGGGCCTGGGCGAGACCGTGGTGCAGGGGGCGGTCAATCCCGACGAGTTCTACGTGCACAAGGCGCTGCTGGAAAAGGGCCACCGCGCCATCCTGCAACGACGCCTGGGCGAGAAGGCCATCAAGATGGTATACGGCGAGGCACAGCGCCAGGGCCACTCGGTGATCAGCCGCGAGGTAGCCGCCGAGGATCGCCGGCGTTTCTGCCTCGAGGACGACGAGGTGCTGGACCTTGCCAGGCAGGCCATGATCATCGAGGCGCACTACGGCAAGCCGATGGACATCGAATGGGCGAAGGACGGCATCGACGGCAAGCTCTACATCGTCCAGGCGCGCCCCGAGACGGTCAGGAGCCGCGCCAGGCACAACGTCCTCAGGCGCTACCACTTCACCGGCGATACCGGCAAGGCGAAGGTCCTCGCCCGCGGGCGCAGCATCGGCCAGCGCATCGGCAGCGGCCGGGCCCGCATCGTCGAGAGCGTCGCCGGGATCGGCGCGGTGCGGGAAGGCGACGTGCTGGTCACCGACATGACCGATCCCGACTGGGAGCCGGTGATGAAACGCGCCGCCGCCATCGTCACCAACCGCGGCGGGCGCACCTGCCATGCCGCCATCATCGCCCGCGAGTTGGGGATCCCGGCGGTGGTGGGCTGCGGCGACGCCACGCGCAGCATTGCCGACGGCGCGGAGGTCACGGTGTCCTGCGCCGAGGGCGATACCGGCTTCGTATATAAAGGTATCCTGCCTTACGAGGTGGAGGAGATCGATCTCGGCGCCATGCCGCCCCTGCCCTTCAAGGTGATGATGAATGTCGCCACCCCGGACCGCGCCTTCGACTTCCAGTTTCTGCCCAACGACGGCGTCGGCCTCGCCCGCCTGGAGTTCATCATCAACCGCGAGATCGGCATCCACCCCAAGGCCCTGCTCAACTACGACAGCCAGCCGCAGGAGATTCGCGCCATCATCGACCAGCATGCCGCCGGTTACGCCTCGCCGCAGCAGTTCTTCATCGACAAGCTGGCGGAGGGCATCGCCACCATCGCCGGCGCCTTCTGGCCGAAGCGCGTCATCGTGCGCATGTCGGACTTCAAGTCCAACGAATATGCCAACCTCATCGGCGGCAGCGGTTTCGAGCCGCGCGAGGAGAACCCCATGCTCGGCTTCCGCGGCGCCTCGCGCTATATCGCCGAGAGCTTCCGCGACTGCTTCGAACTGGAGTGCGCGGCGCTAAGGAAGGTCCGCGAGGAGATCGGCCTGGAGAACGTGGAGATCATGATCCCCTTCGTGCGCACCGTGGCCGAGGGACGCCAGGTGGGCGAACTGCTGGCCGCACAGGGGCTGGTGCGGGGCGAGAACGGACTGCGCCTCATCATGATGTGTGAGATCCCCTCCAATGCCCTGCTCGCCGCGGACTTCCTCGAATACTTCGACGGCTTCTCCATCGGCTCCAACGATCTCACCCAGCTGACCCTGGGCCTGGATCGCGACTCGGCGCTGGTGGCCGAACGCTTCGACGAGCGCGACCCGGCGGTCAAGGCGCTGCTGGCCATGGCCATCGGCGCCTGCAGGCAGGCCGGCAAGTACGTGGGGATCTGCGGCCAGGGCCCCTCGGATCACCCGGATCTGGCGCGCTGGCTCATGGAACAGGGCATCGACAGCGTGTCGCTCAACCCCGACTCCGTGATCCGCACCTGGCTCTATCTGGCCAACAGCAAGGCGTAGCAAGTGACGAGGAACGCGTGGCGAGCATGGCGAACAAGCGCGATGGTTGCGAAGTCACACAATGACAGTGCAATACGCGACGCTATTGTGCACTACGGACTGATTCTGTAAACGAGAACTCCATTCAACCACGGGGGTCCGGAGCGCACGGGGAAGAAAACCTTTTACCCCGTGTACCCCGTGACCCCCGTGGTTGTCTTGTGAACCCTCGCCACTCACCCTTGGTCGTCAGGCCGATGCCGCTTCCGGCGCCGCGTCGTAGCAGGCCTGCGCGGCGGCGACGGCGGCGCCCTTGTCCACGCCGGCGCCGAGATCGGCGAGCACGGTGTTGAGGGCATCGAGGCAGAATTCCACGTTGCCGCGGTGGCAGGCATGGCCCATGAGGCCGATGCGCCAGACCTTGCCCGCCAGTGCGCCGAGGCCGGCACCGATCTCCAGATTGAAGTCCTTGAGCAGGCGGCTGCGCACGGTCTGATCGTCGATGCCCTCGGGGATGGTCACGGCATTGAGCTGTGGCAGGCGATCCGCCTCGGCGACGACGAATTCCATGCCCAGGGCCTCGAGGCCGGCACGCAGGGCGAGGTGATGCTGACGATGACGCGCCCAGGCGTTCTCCAGCCCCTCTTCGGCGAGGATCACCAGTGCCTCGTGCAGGCCATAGAGATTGTTCACCGGCGCGGTGTGGTGATAGGCGCGCTTCGCCCCCGCGCCCCAGTAACCCATGACCAGGTTGAGATCGAGGAACCAGCTCGTCACCGGTGCCTTGCGCGCCTTGATGGCGGCAACGGCGCGCGGGCTGAAGCTCACCGGCGAGAGCCCCGGCGGCGCCGAGAGGCACTTCTGCGTGCCGGAATAGACGGCATCGATGCCCCATTCGTCCACCTTCAGGGGCGTGCCGCCAAGCGAGGTCACGGTGTCGACGATGGTGAGGCAGTCGTGTTCCCGCGCCAGGCGACAGAGCGTTTCGGCATCGGACTGGGCGCCGGTGGAGGTCTCGGCATGGACGAAGGCGAGGATCTTCGCCTCGGGGTGGGCCTTGAGCGCGGCCTCCACCTTGTCGGGATCCACCACCGTGCCCCAGGCGTCTTCCACCACCACGGCGGTGCCGCCGAGGCGCTCCACGTTTTCCTTCATGCGCCCGCCGAAGACGCCGTTGATGCAGACGATGACCGTGTCACCCGGCTCCACGAGGTTGACGAAACAGGTCTCCATGCCCGCCGAGCCCGGCGCCGACACCGGGATGGTCAGTTCGTTTTCGGTCTGAAAGGCGTACTGGAGCAGGCCCTTCATCTCGTCCATCATGCGCACGAACTCGGGGTCGAGGTGGCCGATGGTGGGACGCGCCAGGGCATCGAGGACGCGCTGGCTGACATCGGACGGGCCGGGGCCCATGAGGGTACGTTGTGGTGGAACGAATGACTGCGCTTTCATTGATCGGGCCCTTTGTGGTGACGCTGCCTGCCGCGGCAGGGACAGATTCTACATGCAAGATGACACGGCGCAGAAGTATAGCGTGGTCCTCGGGAATTCCGACCCTGAAATTTGTGGGGACTTGGCAGCGGACTGGAAAAAGGGAACCGCCGCCTCCAGATCGGGACATGCCGTCCCACCCGCGCGGTGGTGTAAGATGGCGCCCTTTCACCCACAAGCACAGCCTGTTGGAGAGACCATGAGCACACTGCCCCTGATCGTCGATGGAGAACAACTCAGCCAGCATCTCGAGGACCCCGACGTGCTGGTGGTGGACGTCAGCAGTCCCGAGACCCATGTCAAGGTCCATGTCCCCGGCGCGGTATTCCTCGAATACGCCTGGATCGTGGACGCCCAGCCGCCGCGCATGGGCCTGCTGCCCTCCCCGCAGCAGATCGCCAGGGTGCTCGGTTTCCTCGGCGTGAAGCCGGACACCCACGTGGTCGCCTGCGACGACGAGGGCGGCGGACGCGCCTGCCGCCTGCTGTGGACCCTCGACGTCATCGGCCATGCGCATTTCTCGCTCCTCGATGGCGGCATCAATGCCTGGCTGGCGGAAAAGCGTGAGGTCACCGACAGCCTGCGCAACCCGACACCCGCCGAATACCCCGTACCGACACTCGACGGCCACGGCATCGCCGACCGGGACTACATCCTCGCCCACCTCGACGATCCCCACACGGTGATCCTCGACGCCCGCTCGCCGGCGGAATTCAACGGCAGCAAGGTCTTCGCCCAGCGCGGCGGACACATCCCCGGCGCGGTCAACCTGGAATGGACGCAGGCCATGGACAAGCAGCGCGACCTGCGCCTGCGCCCCGCCGAGGAACTGCGCGCCCGGCTCGCCGAACTGGGCGTGACGCCGGACAAGGAAGTGATCACCCACTGCCAGTCCCATCACCGCTCGGCGCATACCTACATCATGCTCAGGTCACTGGGCTTCGAGAAGGTACGCGGCTACCCCGGCTCCTGGTCCGACTGGGGTAACAGCATGGAGACACCTGTAGAACAGTAGCGAGTTGCGAGGGACCGGCCGGGCAGGCGTATTAGACCCACGCTAACCACAGAGGACACAGAGCACACAGAGAAAAGCAATTTTTTCTGTGGTTACCTTGTGAGTGTGAAGAGTTCACCCCGGACAGGGGGCCGAGAGCCTGTACCTGCTGTTGTTATGCGCATTCCCCCGAGTAATGCGAGAATGGCCTTCATCTTTGTTTCTTTAAGGGGTGATAGATTTATTTCCCTCTGTGTCCTCCGTGACCTCTGTGGTGAAAAAACCAGAACTTCAGACTTCCCGGCGGATGACGCCGGTGACGATGCCGAGGATCTGCACTTCTTCGTTGCGCAGGTAGATGGGCGACATGTCGGGGTTGGCGGGTTGCAGGCGGATACCCTCGCGTTCGACGTAGAACTTCTTCAGCGTCACCTGCTCGCCGTTGATGAGGGCCACCACGGACTGGCCGTTCTCGGCGCTCTCGCGCTTTTCGATGATGACGATATCGCCGTCCTGGATGTTGTCGTCGATCATGGAATGGCCGCGCACGCGCAGGGCGTAGGTATTGCGGCGCACCATGTTGGCCGGCACCGTGATCTGTTCGTCGTCGGTGCATACGTCCACCGGCTCGCCGGCGGCGATCCAGCCCAGCAGGGGAATGCTGGCCATGGCCTCGGGGACCGCGTCCAGCGTCTCCAGCTCGGGATGCCACACGGGGCGATTATTCTTGGGGATCAGGTAGCTAACCGTGCTCATTGAGATTTTCCTTTAAGTTGTGGCCCAACCATAGTCCAAT
This sequence comes from Chromatiales bacterium, assembly GCA_027005735.1. GTDB lineage: Bacteria > Pseudomonadota > Gammaproteobacteria > CAMYNG01 > CAMYNG01 > HyVt-448. The sequence continues at coordinate 10,259 of JALTLF010000142.1, forward strand.
CCCGGTCCCGTTGCAATCCCGCCTGGCGCCCCGTGCATGCCACGGGTGAGAAACCGAACGGTTTCTGTGATAATGAGCCGCCATGAACGACGCCCCCCACGCCTCCCGTCCCCCCGCTTCCCGCTTCACCCTGCTGCTGGTGGCGGTGGCCATCGCCGCGGCGGCGGCCGGTATCGCCCTGTCGCGCTGGCTGTCGGCGCCGCCGCCGCTGCCCGACAACATGTACAGCACCGTCTTTCCGCAGGGCCGCGAGACCGAGGCCATGCGCCTCATCGATCACGACGGCCAGCCCTTCACCCGCGAGCGCCTGCGCGGCAAGTGGACCCTGATGTTCTTCGGCTTTACCCACTGCCCGGATGTCTGCCCCACGGCACTCAAGCTGATGCAGAAGATCAGGAAGGAGAGGCCGCAGGACATGCCCCTGCAGGTGGTCTTCGTCTCGGTGGATCCCCGGCGCGATCCACCGGCGCGCCTGCGTGACTACGTGCGCTATTTCGATCCCGAGTTCATCGGCGTCACCGGCAAGATGGAAGATCTGATTACCTTCACCCATTCCATGGGGGTGCTGTTCGCCTACCGGGACACGGGCGCCGGTGACGGCAGCTACAGCGTCGATCACACCGCGCAGATCATGCTCTTCGATCCCGACGGCCTGTGGCGCGCGGTGTTCTCGCCGCCCCACGAGGCCGCCCGCATCACCCAGACCCTGAAGGAAATCCGCGCCTATGTCGGCGAATAGTCCCTCCCGCCCCTTACGGCGATCCCTGTTCCTGTGGTACTTCCTCGTCTCCCTGCTCGTACCGGCCCCCGTCGGTCTCATGGCCGCGCCCACCGGCGCCCCGGCGCAGGCCGTGGAGGTGCGCGACGCCTGGATCCCGGAGGCGCCGCCGGTCGCCGCGGTGCTCGCGGCTTACATGACACTGGTCAACCACGGCTCAAGGACCCTGCGCCTCAGCACCATCACCAGCCCGGACTTCGCCACCGTGGAGATCCACCAGACCGCCACCGAGGGCGGCATGAGCCGCATGCGCAAGCTCGATGAACTGGTCCTGTATGCCGGCGACGACGTCCACCTGCGCCCCGGTGGCATCCACCTCATGCTCATCAAGCCCGCGCGGCCCCTGCGCCACGGCGACATGGTGCGCCTGAGGCTGCAACTCGACGATGGCGACAGCCTCGAGGTGCGCGTACCGGTCAGGGCCGACGCGGACGAGGCCACCATGCCGCATCATGACCATCACTGAACCGCCGACACACCAGGCAGCGGACCCCGAGCCCATGACTCCCAGTCCCCGCAGCGAGATGCTGTTTGTCCTCCTGCAGTACCTCCTGCCCCATCACCTCCAGTCCCGCCTGGTGCACTGGGTGACGCGCCGCCGCTGGCGCTGGCTGAATCGCCTGCTGATGCCGTGGTTCATCCGCCGCTACGGCGTGAACATGGACGAGGCGCAGGAAAGCGACTGGCGACGCTACCCCTGTTTCAATGCCCTGTTCACGCGCGCCCTCCGCCCGGAGGCGCGCCCCCTGCGCGCCAGCGAGGAAACGCAACTGGCGATCCCGGTGGACGGCACGGTGAGCCAGCGGGGCGACATCGCGGCGGACCGCATCTTCCAGGCCAAGGGCCACGACTACAGCCTGCTCAGCCTGCTCGGCGGCGATGCCCACCGCGCCGGCCAGTTTCACAAGGGGCGCTTTGCCACCCTCTACCTCTCGCCGCGCGACTACCACCGCATCCACATGCCCATCGCCGGGCGCCTGGAACAAATGGTCTACGTGCCGGGGCGCCTCTACAGCGTCAACAGCATTACCGTGCGCCAGTTGCCCGGCGTCTTCGCCCGTAACGAACGCGTGATCAGCTACTTCGACACCGCCGCCGGCCCCATGGCCCTGATCCTCGTCGGCGCCCTGCACGTGGGCAGCATGGACACGGTCTGGGCCGGCAACATCACGCCGCCCTATGGCCGCTATATCCGCCACTGGCACTACCGGGACCGCGCCGAACCCATACAGCTGGCAAAGGGCGAGGAAATGGGCCGCTTCAACCTGGGTTCCACGGTGATCCTGCTGTTCGCCGACGATACGGTGGACTTCGACGCCGCCCTTGAGCCCGGCGCGCCCACGCGCATGGGCGAGGTGCTGGGCCGGCTGCGGACGCCGGCGGCGTAGTTCGGCCTTCAGGCCCGCGGCCAGGGGAACGGCAGCACCGCCTCGATACTGTCGGCGCCACTGGCGAGCATGAGCAGGCGATCCACGCCGAGGGCCACACCGCTGCACGGGGGCAGGCCGGCGTCCAGCGCCGCGAGCAGGCGTTCATCGGGCGCCACCTCGGGCAGGCCCCGCGCCCGCCGCTGGCGGTTGTCTTCCAGGAAACGCCGGCGCTGTTCGGCGGCATCGGTGAGTTCCTGGTAACCGTTGGCCAGTTCCATGCGCCGGTAGTAGACCTCGAAGCGTTGCGCCACCGGCGGCGTGCTGTCGGCGTCGATGCGCGCCAGCGCCGCCTGGGAGGCTGGCCAGGCATGCACGAACACCAGGCGGTCGTCGGGCAGGCGCGGCTCGACGAGACTGCTCAGCATCAGCTCCAGCCAGGTATCGCGCTCCGCGCAGGCCGCCATGGCCGCGCTCACCGACAGCCCCGCGTCCTCGCAGGCGGCGCGCAGTTCCGCCACCCCGGCCTCGAAGGGATCGATATCCAGGTAGTCACGGAAGGCCTCGGCGAAGGACAGCACCAGGGGCGGTCGCGCCGGCACAAGGACCATGCCCAGCAGTTCGGCCACCTCGTCCATCAGCCGGCGGTAGTCCCAGCCCACGCGGTACCACTCCAGCAGCATGAATTCGAGGTTGTGGCGGCGACCCTGCTCGCCGGCGCGAAAGGCGTGGGCCAGCTGATAGATGTCGCCGCTGCCGGCGGCCAGCAGGCGCTTCATGGCGTACTCGGGGGAGGTCTGCAGGAAACCTGTCTCGGCCTGTTGTCCCTCGGGGGATCCGGCGCGCAGGTTGTGCAGCGCCGGCGCGCTGACGCCGGCATGGGCCAGCTGTGGGGTGTCCACCTCCAGCACCCCGCGCCGGCGGAAGAAGTCACGCAACTGCGCCAGCAGTTCGGCGCGCCGGCGCAGCATCTCGGGGGAGGCGGTGGGCCGCCAGTCCGTGGTCACGGCGCCCGCCCCTCAGGGTGGCGCTCAGTCCTTGACGCGGCTGACGTACTCACCCGAGCGGGTATCCACCTTGATGAGCTCGCCCTCCTCGACGAACAGGGGCACGCGGACCACGGCGCCGGTCTCCAGGGTGGCGGGCTTGGTGGCACCACTGGCCGTGTCGCCGCGCACGCCGGGATCGGTCTGCGTCACCGTGAGGGTGACGTGGTTGGGCGGCACCACGCTGATGGGACTGTCGTTCCACAGGGTGAGGGTGCACATGTCCTGTTCCTTGAGCCATTTCGCCGCCTCACCCACGGCGGCGGCGTCGGCGGCCACCTGCTCGTAGGTCTCCGGGTGCATGAAATGCCACATCTCGCCGTCGTTGTAGAGATACTGCATTTCCGTATCCATGACGTCGGCGGCCTCGACGCTCTCGCCGGACTTGAAGGTGCGTTCGATGACACGGCCGGTAATGAGGTTGCGGATCTTGACGCGGTTGAAGGCCTGGCCCTTGCCGGGCTTGACGAACTCGTTCTCGATGATGGCGCAGGGATCGCCATCGATCATGATCTTGAGTCCGCCACGAAATTCGTTGGTGCTGTAGCTTGCCATGGATTCCTCTTTCCCCTCGCATTGAATTACGGGGTCGATAACCTGAAAATGGCGCGATGCCGGATACTGAACTGTCTATGATACCGCGAACCGGCCTGCCGTGGCAGGTGGGGGAGTGGCGAAAACAGCTCGCCACGGCGGCGCGCGATGCCGAGGAACTGTTGCGGCGACTGGATTTCCCCGCCGCCGCCATCCGCCGCTTGCTGCCGGCGGCGCGGGCCGCCGCGAGGGACTTTCCCCTGCGGGTGCCGGACAGTTTCATCGCGCGCATGAAACCGGCCGACAGCGCGGATCCCCTGCTGCGCCAGGTCCTGCCGCTGGACGCCGAGCTGGCGGCAACACCGGGGTTCGTGACGGATCCGCTGGCCGAGCAGGCCGCCATGGTGGCGCCCGGACTGCTACACAAGTACGCCGCGCGTGCCCTGCTGGTGACCACGCCGGCCTGCGCGGTGCACTGCCGCTACTGCTTCCGACGCCATTTTCCCTATGCCGAGACGCGCGGCCAGGCGGATCACTGGCGCGCCGCCATCGACTGGCTGGCGGCGCGGCCGGACATGGAGGAGATCATTCTCAGCGGCGGCGATCCCCTCACCCTCAGCACCGCCCGCCTCGGCGAGCTGCTCGCGGCACTGCGCGACATTCCCCACCTGCGCCGCCTGCGTCTGCACACCCGCCTGCCCATCGTGTTGCCCCAGCGGGTAGACGAGGAACTGCTGGCACTGCTTGCCAGCCAGCCCTGGCCGGTGACCGTGGTGGTGCATGCCAACCATCCCAACGAGCTGGGTCCCGAGCAGGGCCTGGCGCTGGCGGCCCTGCGCTCGCAGGGGATCACCCTGCTTAATCAAAGCGTGCTGCTCGCCGGCGTCAACGACCACGCCGACACCCTCTGCCGGCTCAGCACCCGGCTGCACGAGTGTGGCGTGCTGCCCTGTTACCTGCACCTGCTCGACCCGGTGGCGGGCGCGGCCCATTTCGCAGTGGAGGAGTGCCGCGCACAGGCCCTGTACCATGACATGGCGGCCCGGCTGCCGGGTTACCTGTTGCCGCGCCTGGCCCGCGAGGACGCCGGCGCCCCCGGCAAGACCCTGCTCGGCCCCGCGGGCTGAGCGGGATGCCATTCCGAATCATCATTTTTTGCAGGATTTCCACTTTTCCCGCAGCACATATTCCAGACGAATTACCGGGGTTTAGGGGAATATTCTCAGGCATCGCCTGAAATGGCACTAACACCAATGGGCGAACATGGTTCTATAGAGACTGTCAAGTAAAGCTGTCATACTTTTGCGAAAGACAGAACAATAATTCCGCAAGGGGATGACGGAACCAGAACGCTGTTGTTGTGTGGCAGCAGGGAGAACAGTTGTGAGCAAGTCCATTGGCCTGACGGTGCCGGCGCGCGAGAAACCCCGCAAGGAGAATTTCGATATTCGCGCCCGCAAGCTGGCGGCATGGGTGGCCGCCCTGCCCATGGCCAATCTGGGCGAGACGGCGCGTCGCGTCTACGGCGTGCTGGTGGAGACCAACGGCCTCGACTATCCCTGGGCCGAGCGCAGCCGTTTCCTCGAAACCATGTTGCAGCCGGTGGCCTACGTCACCAACGGCATGCGCCGGCATTTCGTCGGCGCCCAGTTTCCCCTGCCGGAGAAGAACCGCAAGGTGGCGACGGTGACCAGCAAGCTCTACGCCGAAATGGCTACTGCCTACGCCATCGCCGCCGAAGATCTGCTGGCGCACAATCTCATCTTCCCTGACTCCCGCCAGCTGACCCTGCTCATGCACCGCAGCCTGAGCATGCTGGGGCGTGTCATGCTCACCGGCTACCAGACCTATAGCCCCTGCCGCGAGGGCCTGTGGCGCGAGATCTACCGGCTCTACGGCTATGCGCGCAAGCGCCGCCTGCATAATGTTGCCATCAGCGATACCCTGCGCGACCAGGTGCGAAAGAGCACCATCGAAGACGAGTTCAAGCGCCTCCTGCTGATGGCCCTGTCCTCGCCGTACTGCCTGCGCCATGGCGAAATCAACAAGATCTATCTCAGCCTGGAGCGCTGGGTGGATCGCGCCCGCCTGCTATCCCTCTCCAGCGGCGCCATCGAGGAAGGCGGTTTCCTCGTCTGTCTGGACGAAGACCGGCCGCCGCGACACATCGCCACCGGCAACCTGCCTGCCGGGCCGGAGAATTGCCACGTGCTGGACACCCGCCGTCTCACCGAGGTGGTGCGCGACGCGATCCAGCGCGCCGACAGGGTGGTCACCTCGACGCTCACGGGCATCGACATGCAACGCACGGACATGTCACACGCCCTGCTGCGGCGTCTGCTCATGACCTGGACCCATACCCCGCACCGGGTCTTCTCCCGCAGCCACCGGCAGAGCAACGTACAGCTGGTCATGGGGCTCAGCGCCACCCACCAGATCATCGCCGGGGCCGGCAAACAACAGCCGGCAGCAGGCGGCGCCACGGACCGCTACTTCCAGCCGGCCACCTTCAGCGACAAGGGCGCCGATAACGCCCCGCCACCGGACAGGCCTGCCGACGTGTGGGACATGATCTACGCCACCGGCGCAAGCGACTCCACCCTGGCCATACTCGCGCCGGGGGAATCCGCCCCCGCGTCGGCCCCACCTCCGGAAGAAGTGGCAAGCCGGGCGCCCGCCGTGGCCTACTGGAACATCGTCAACGAGAGCGCCGGCGGCTATTGCCTGGAGAGCAGCGAGGAGATCCCCGCCAGCATCCAGGTGGGAGAACTGGTGGGCGTGCGACGCAATGGCGACGGCCACACCTGGAAATGGGGCATTGGCGTGGTGCGCTGGATGCGCAATGGCAGCCTTGATTCCACACAGCCCACAGGGATTAAACTGGGCATCGAGATGCTCACCCCCGATGCCGCCGCCGCCGGCGTACGGGTGGCGGGCGAGACCGAGGGGGACTACCAGCGCACCCTCATGTTGCCGGAACTCCCCGCCATCAACAAGCCCGCCACCCTGGTCACACCCCCCGTCCCCTACCGAGAGGGCAGCAAGGTGACGGTGCGCATCCTGGGCAAGCAGATGCAGGTCCAGCTCACGCGCCAGCTGGAGAATACCGGCCATTTCGCCCAGTTCCAGTTCGAGATCCTCGACACCATGCA
>JALTLF010000143.1 GCA_027005735.1 Chromatiales bacterium
ATGCCGATGAGCATCACCATGCCGAAGGTCAGCACCGCGGTGGCGAACAGGAAACCCTGCTCCCGGCTCACGCCCATGACGACGGGAATGCCGGTGTAGAGCAGGTACACGGTGTAGGCCAGCGCGGCGAGGCCCACCAGCATGTTGATCCACAGCACCGGGTAGAAGGCCATCAATCCGGCGAGGAACAGCGGCGTGGCGGTATAGGCGGCCAGTACCACGCACTTGCTGAGTTCCGGTTTGACTTCCCAGTTCTGCGCCATCCAGTGAATGGCCTTGCCCATGATGAAGACCCCGACGAGCATGGCGAGGTAGAAGGCCACGGCGATCTGCGCCGCGCTGCCGGTGGTGAGCTTCACCGGGTCGCCGAAGCCGACGCGCCAGCCCACCTGGCTGGATCCGATGAAGGCCGCCAGCGGCGGGATGGCGGCGAGCAGTACCACGTGCGACAGGTAGCACTTGCCGATGGTACAACGTTCCTCGCGAATGGCGGCCCATTCCTTCTGCGGGTGACTGAGCAGTCCCCAGACGTGGTGTAAGATCATGATGACTCCTCCCGGATGCCTTCGAAGCGGGCATCTCGCCTTCATACTGGCACACCGCCGGTGGCCGGGCAACGGGTCGTGGTCGCCGGGGCGGGTCGATCGGTCTCACACTTCGCTTCGGCGGGCAGAGGAATTTCGCCGTTTTCGTGCTATGTTGGGGGAAAGTTCGGCAAAAATCGGCAAACCGTTCTGGTGAGCCGGTAGGGAGAAGGGAACCCGTGGCGGAAGAAAGTTACGAAGTGGTATTCCATGGCAAGATCTCCTCGGGGCGGGATCAGGCTACCGTGATCAGCAACATGGCGAAGCTGTTTCGCTCCAGCGAGGACAAGATCGCCCGCCTGTTCAGTGGCGGGGAGTTCATCCTCAAGAGCAACCTCGACAAGCTCACCGCGCAACGCTACCAGCAGACCCTCGGCAAGGCCGGCGCCCTGTGCGAGGTGCGCGCCCGCGCGCCGGCC
>JALTLF010000144.1:0-2706 GCA_027005735.1 Chromatiales bacterium
CCATGGCCGGATTTTTCGGCTTTCCGGTTGAACCTGCGGGCGTTTCGGCGCGACACAGCAGGGAACGCGGGGGAACGGTTCCCCCGCCTGTTAGAACCTGAAATCGGAGGAAAGACAATGGCTGGACAAGATAAGCGAGTTGGTCGCAGGGCGCGTTATTTTGCAACGGGCCTGATTGCAACGGCCGTGCTGGGCAGCGCGCTCATGAGCCTGGGCATCACCGCGCAGGCCGGGCCGAAGTTCGTCATTACCAACAAGCCGCCCATCTGCGCGACGGGTTTCAAGGCCATCAAGCAGCGGGGCAGGAGCTATCTGTGCGTGAGCAGGAAGCCCGTCTGCAGCAAGAATTACCAGGTGTTCCCTGGCGGCTACAACAAGAAGGCCAGGCGCTTTGAGTACGTCTGCGCGCTCCCCGAGGGGTGAGCGGACGCCCCGGGTCGGGCCTCGGCCCGCCCCGGGGGACGTCCGGCTTGTCAGTTTCCGGGTGCCCAAGTACCATGTGGCGTTTATCCGGTGAGGAGTTAGCGCATGTTTCAGGGGAGCCTGGTCGCTCTCGTCACGCCCATGGCGGACGACGGCGCCGTTGACAGTGAAGCCCTCGCTGCCCTGGTGGAATTCCACGTGGAGAAGGGGACCGACGCCATCATCGCCGTCGGCACCACCGGCGAGTCGGCGACGCTCGACGAGGAAGAACATTGCCGTGTCATCCGCGAGGTGGTGGGCTACGCCCGTGGCCGCATCCCGGTGATCGCCGGCACCGGCGCCAATTCCACCACCGAGGCCATCGCCCTGACGCGCTGCGCGCGCGAGGCGGGCGCCGACGCCTGCCTGCTGGTGACCCCCTACTACAACAAGCCGACCCAGGAAGGGCTCTACCTGCACCACAAGGCGGTGGCTGAAGCCGTTGATATTCCACAGATTTTATACAACGTGCCCGGGCGCACGGCGGTGGACATGCTGCCGGCGACGGTGGCGCGGCTGGCCGAGCTGCCCAATATCATCGGTATCAAGGACGCCACCGGCGAGCTTGATCGCTACCACGAGACCCGTGCCGCCTGTGGCGAGGATTTCGCCATCTACAGTGGTGACGACGCCACCGCCATGGAACTCATGCTCCACGGGGCGCAGGGGGACGTCTCGGTGACCGCCAATGTCGCCCCCGCCGAGATGCATGCCATGTGCGCGGCCGCCATTGCCGGCGACCGGGCGCGCGCCGAGGCCCTCAATGCCCCCCTGGCGCCGCTGCACGAGGGGCTGTTCGTGGAGGCCAACCCCATCCCGGTGAAGTGGGCGCTGCACGAGATGGGTCTCATCGGTCCCGCCATCCGGCTGCCCCTGACACCACTGTCCGAACCCCTGCGCGAACCCCTGCGCGCCCGGCTGCGCGAAGCCGGTTTACTGTAAGTTCTCACTACCAGGCAGGTCTTCGATGTTTTCATACCGTATTTTCTTCATGTCGCCGCGTTTCTTCCTGTCCGCGGGCTTGCTCCTCGCCGCGCTTGCCCTGGCGGGCTGCTCCTCGACCCCGGAGAAGTCGCCCTACGAGGACGCCAGCGTGGAGCGGCCACTGGAGATGCCCCCCGCGCTGGTCGTGGAGGGCGACAATCCCATTGCCGCGCCCTACGCGGGCTACCAGGCCGCCCACGGGACGGCGGTGGTGCCACCGCTGGCCGACGGCCTGCGCCTGGGGCGCGATGGCGGCCTGCGCTGGCTGGAAGTCACTGCACCGGTGGAGAAGGTCTGGGCGGCGGCACGCGCTTTCCTCACCGCCAACGGGCTCGGGGTGGACATTGCCGACAGCCGCCTGGGGATCCTCGAGAGCAAGTGGTTCGGTCGGCGCACCGACGTGCCCGCGGGCTGGTTCGAACGCCTGTTTCGCGACGCCGAGGCGCCGCGCAAGGACCGTTTCCGCCTGCGCCTGGAGCGCGGCGAGGACGGCGGGACGCGGGTCTTCGCCGCCCACCGGGTGATGGTGGAACGGGATGGGCAGTGGGCCTGGGGCAGCCCCGATCCCCTGCTGGAGGTGGAACTGCTGCAACGCCTGGCCATGTATCTCGGCGCCAGCCAGGCGGCCGCGGCCGCCGCGGTGCCGGTGACACCGGCCCCGCCGCGGGCGGTGCTGGGCGAGGCGGACGGCCAGCCGGTACTGCAGATCCACGAGGGCTTTGCGCGCAGCTGGCGCCACGTCCAGCTGGCGCTGGATCGCCTCGGCTTCCTGGTCCAGGATCGCGACCGTTCCGCCGGTCGCTACTACATCAAGCTGGGCGCCGATTTCTTCGCCCAGGAAGAGAGCTGGCTGTCTCGCCTCTTCGGCGGTGGCGAAGCGGCCCGCGAGACGGTCTTCATCCTGGAGCTGCGCGCCGTGGCGGACGAAACCACCATGCGCATTCTCACCGAGAGCGGCGCGCCGGCGGATGCGGCGGTCGCGCGGCGCCTGCTGGGCGAGTTCGAGAAACTCCTGGGCCAGGCCGGCTAGGGACCGGCGCCGGACATGCGTATTGCCTGCCTGGGTAGCGGCAGCCGGGGCAATGCCACGCTCGTCCAGGCGGACGACACCTGCGTGCTGGTGGATTGCGGGTTTTCGGTGCGCGAACTGGAACGCCGCCTGGCGGCGCTGGATCTGGGGCTGGACAGCCTCGGCGCGGTGCTGGTGACCCACGAACACGGCGACCACATCAATGGCGTGTCGCGGCTGGCGCGCCGCTG
>JALTLF010000144.1:2806-16966 GCA_027005735.1 Chromatiales bacterium
GCCTGCAGTGGAGCGAACATGAAACGCAAAGACATCCTCTATGCCGGCAAGGCCAAGTCGGTTTACACCACCGACGATCCCGGGTTGCTGATCCTCGAATTCCGTGACGATACCTCCGCCTTCGACGGCGAGAAGATGGCGCAACTGGCGCGCAAGGGCCGGGTGAACAACTACTTCAATGCCTTCATCATGGAGAAGCTGGCCGCCGCCGGCATCGAGAACCACTTCGTCGAGCGTATCTCCGACACCGAGTCGCTGGTGCGCCGCCTGGAGATGCTGCCGGTGGAGTGCGTGGTGCGCAACTTCGCCGCCGGCAGCCTGTGTCGCCGCCTGGGCGTGGCAGAGGGGCTCGAACTGGCGCCCCCGGTGTTCGAGTTCTTTCTCAAGAACGACGCCCTGCACGATCCCATGATCAACGAGTCCCACATCCGCACCTTCGGCTGGGCCACGGAGGAAGAGGTGGCGCGCATGAAGGAACTCACCCTGGCGGTGAACGGGGTGCTGAGGGAACTCTTCGCTGCCGGCGGCCTGCTGCTGGTGGACTACAAGCTGGAGTTCGGCCGCTTCCAGGGGCGCCTGCTGCTTGGTGACGAGTTCAGCCCCGACGGCTGCCGCCTGTGGGACCGGGAGACCCGTGAAAAGCTCGACAAGGATCGCTTTCGCCAGGGCCTGGGAGGGGTCATCGAGGCCTACGAAGAAGTCGCCCGCCGTTTGCAGATCCCCCTTGCATGATCCTGGCGCTCAATAAAACCATTAAAAACAATCGGTTACAATGTGGCTGATGGTCCCCCGTTCATGCCTGTCGTGCTTGGGCGCCCGTGCCACGAAACGATAATACTGTTAAAGCCCGGCGGCCGCCTGACGATAACCCCCTGTAACAGCTAACTGGAAGATGGATGGAACCGCCTTCCCTCCAATACGGTTTGAAACAAGAGGTGTATGAATGGCTGCCCTCGGTTCCGGCTTTTCGCTCAATGTTTTTTCCCGCCTGCAGATCCGGCACAAGTTGTGGCTCGGTTTTGGCGCTATCCTCGCGGTGCTCGCCCTGCTGGCGCTGGTCTCCCTGCGCAGTCTCTCCAGCGCGCAACACAGCGTGGAGAGCGTGGTGGGCGAAAGCCTGCCCACGGTGATCCGTTCCCAGGAACTGGCCACCGCCCTCGACGAGGCCGGCGAAGCACTGGGGTTTTTCCTGTTGAGCAAGACCGATCATGATCGCCAAAAGTACGAGCAGGCCCTGAAGCGCCTCGATCGCATCGTCGGTGAATTGCGCGAGATGCCCGCCGTGGCCGCCGACGAGGAGGCCAGCGCCATCGTATCGCGGGTCACCGAGGGGATCGCCAGGCTCAAGACCTACCGCCTGCGCATGCTGGAGCTGGCGGAGAATTTCTCCAGGAACTTCCCGGCCTTCCAGTTCTCGGCCGAGAATCTCAATCCCCATGCGCTGGTGGTGCAGCAGAACCTCGCCCAGATCGTCTCTGCAGAGCGCGAGGAGGATGTCTCCCCCGAGCGCCGCGAGCTGCTTTTTCTTGCCACCGACCTGCGCCAGGCCTGGACCAACGTGTTGAATGGCATCCGCGGTTACATGGCCTTCCGCGGCAAGACCGACCGCGAAAACCTGCAACTGTTCGTCGATGTCTACAAGGAGAAACTGGCCAGGCTCAACGAGCGTGCCGAGATGCTCAACTTCGAGCAGACCGATGCCCTCGAGCAGGTCAACGAGCATTCCGCGGCCTACTTCAAGGCCATGGAGGAGATGATCAGGATCCACAGCAGCGAACGCTGGCGCACCGACGCCTACCTGATCCGCAAGGAGATCGGCCCCCTGACCAGGGCCATCAAGCAGGACATCGCCCAGTTGGTGGAACTGCAGCGTGGCCGTAACGCGGCGCTGAGCGAGGCCCTCATCAATGACGTTTCCGGGACCTGGTACTTCGTCGCCGTGCTGGTGGCCGCGGGTCTCGTCATCGGCATCGGTAGCGCCTGGTTCATCACCCTCCTCGTGGTCCGGCCCCTGCGGCATGCCGTGGCCGCCATGGAAGACATCGCCCAGGGCGAAGGGGACCTGACCCATCGCCTGGATGCGAAGGGCAGCGACGAGATTTCCCAGCTGGCGCGCGCCTTCAACCTCTTCGTGGACAAGATCCGCGACACCATCGCCCAGGTCACCGGCGCCACCAGCCAGCTCGCGGCCGCCGCCGAGGAGATGTCGCACATCTCCACCGATACCAGCAACGGCGTCCAGCGCCAGCGCTCCGAGACCGAGCAGGTGGCCACCGCCATGAACGAGATGACCGCCACCGTGCAGGAAGTGGCGCGTAACGCCGAGTCGGCCGCCGAGGCGGCGCGCGGTGCCGACGAGGAGTCCAGCCGCGGCCAGCAGGTGGTGTCCGAGTCGGTGGCCTCCATCGATACCCTCGCCGGCGAGGTGGAGCACGCCGCCGGCGTCATCCAGCGGGTCGAGCAGGACACCGAGTCCATCGGCACGGTGCTGGAGGTGATCCAGGGTATTGCCGAGCAGACCAACCTGCTGGCCCTCAATGCCGCCATCGAGGCCGCCCGCGCCGGCGAGCAGGGCCGCGGTTTCGCCGTGGTGGCCGACGAGGTGCGCAGCCTGGCAAGCCGCACGCAAAGCTCCACCCAGGAGATCAAGGAAATGATCGAACGCCTGCAGGCCAATGCCCAGGATGCGGTCTCGGTCATGGAAGGCGGGCGCGAGAAGGCGCGTACCAGCGTCGATTTCGCCAGCAAGGCCGGCGAGGCGCTGGAGCGCATCACCGGTGCGGTCAATGCCATTGCCACCATGAACAACCAGATCGCCGAGGCGGCGCGCCAGCAGGGCGAGGTCTCCGAGGAAATCAACCGCAACGTGGTCAACATCAGCCAGGTAGCGGAGGAGACCTCCGGCAGCACCACGCAGATGGCCAATGCCAGCCAGGAACTGGCGCGCCTGGCTGCCGATCTGCAGGGACTGGTGGGCCGCTTCAAGGTCTAGGGAGGCCGGCGCGGCACATCCGCGGCGGAATCGTGGTATAAGACGGCATCGCTTCTGGCGATGCCGTTTTTTGTTACAATGCCGCGAAACCCGAGCCACCTGCCCATACAGGACAAGACGACACCGAATCATGGCGCGCAATTCCTATAACGCTGATGCCATCGAAGTACTCAGCGGCCTCGAGCCGGTGCGCAAGCGCCCCGGCATGTATACCCAGACGGAACGTCCCAACCATCTTGCCCAGGAAGTCATCGACAACAGCGTCGACGAAGCCATCGCCGGCTACGCCAGCCGCATCGACGTGGTGCTGCACAAGGACGGTTCCCTGAGCGTGGCCGACGACGGCCGCGGCATGCCGGTGGACAAGCACAAGGGCGAGAAGATTTCGGGTGTCGAGGTCATCCTCACCCGCCTGCATGCCGGCGGCAAGTTTTCCAACAAGAACTACCAGTTCTCGGGCGGCCTGCACGGCGTCGGCGTGTCCGTGGTCAATGCCCTGTCGAAACACCTGGAAGTATGGATCAAGCGAGACGGCGCCGAGTACAACATCGCCTTCGCCAACGGCAAGCGGGTCTCGAAGCTGGAGAAGATCGGCAGCGTCGGCAAGCGCAATACCGGCACCACCCTGCGCTTCTGGCCCGACGCGAAGTACTTCGACAGCGTCAAGTTCTCCGTGCCACGCCTGCGTCACGTGCTACGCGCCAAGGCCGTGCTGTGTCCCGGCCTGCGGGTCAGCTTCCGTGACGAGGCCGGCGGCGACGAGGAGGAATGGTTCTACGAGGACGGCCTGCAGAGCTACATGCTCGAGGCCCTGCGCGGCTGCGAACTGTTGCCCGAGAAGCCCTTCATGGGCAGCTTCAGCGGCAACGACGAGGCGGTGGACTGGGCCCTGGCCTGGGTGGTGGAAGGCGAAGGCAGCATCACCGAGAGTTACGTCAACCTCGTGCCCACGCCACAGGGTGGTACCCACGTCAACGGCCTGCGTACCGGCCTTACCGAGGCCGTGCGCGACTTCTGCGAGTTGCGCAACCTCTTGCCGCGCGGCGTCAAGCTCACGCCGGAGGACGTCTGGGAGCGTGTCTCCCATGTGCTGTCGGTCAAGCTCACCGATCCCCAGTTCAGCGGCCAGACCAAGGAGCGCCTCTCCTCGCGGGAATCCACCGCTTTCGTCTCCGGCGTGGTCAAGGATGCCTTCGGCGCCTGGCTCAACCAGCACGTGGAGACGGGCGAGCGCATTGCCGAGCTGGCCATCAGCAGTGCCCAGTCGCGTCTCAAGGCGGGCAAGAAGGTGGTGCGCAAGAAGATCACCCAGGGGCCGGCCCTGCCCGGCAAGCTGGCCGACTGCAGTTCCCAGGATCTCTCGCGCAGTGAACTGTTTCTCGTCGAAGGCGACTCGGCGGGGGGCTCGGCCAAGCAGGCCCGCGATCGCGAATTCCAGGCCATCATGCCCCTGCGCGGCAAGATCCTCAATTCCTGGGAAGTGGATTCGGCCCAGGTGCTGGCCTCGCAGGAGGTCCACGACATCTCGGTGGCCATCGGCGTCGATCCCGGCGCCGCCGATCTCTCCGGCCTGCGTTACGGCAAGATCATTATCCTTGCCGATGCCGATTCCGATGGCGCCCATATTGCCACCCTGCTGACGGCCCTGTTCCTGCGCCATTTCCAGCCACTGGTCATGGCGGGACGCATCTACGTCGCCATGCCGCCCCTGTATCGTATCGACGTGGGCAAGGACATCTATTACGCCCTCGACGATGCCGAGCGGCAGGGCATCATGGACCGCATCGCGGCGGAAAAGAAAAAGGGCAAGATCGTCGTCACGCGTTTCAAGGGACTGGGCGAGATGAACCCCATGCAGCTGCGCGAGTCCACCATGGATCCGGACACGCGACGCCTCGCCCGCCTGACCATGAAACCGGGCGACGGCACCCAGCAGTTGCTCGACATGCTGCTGGCGAAAAAGCGCGCCACTGATCGCAAGGCCTGGCTGGAAGAGAAGGGCGACATGGCGCAGATCTGAATTGTGGCACGGGAAGTCTGCTCCCTTCTCCATGACCGCTACGACCGGCCTGTTCGGGCAAAACGCATTGTGACTATCTGACTATGGCAAAGAAATCCACACCTCCACCCCCGTCCGACGACAACATCGAACGCCTGCCGCTCAGGGAGTTTACCGAGAAGGCCTACCTGGACTACGCCATGTACGTCATTCTCGACCGCGCCCTGCCCCACGTGGGCGACGGCCTCAAGCCGGTGCAGCGGCGCATCGTCTATGCCATGTCGGAGCTGGGGCTCAAGGCCGGTACCAAGTTCAAGAAGTCGGCGCGCACCGTGGGCGACGTGCTGGGCAAGTACCACCCGCACGGCGACTCGGCCTGTTACGAGGCCATGGTGCTCATGGCGCAGCCCTTCTCCTATCGCTATCCCCTGCTCGAAGGGCAGGGCAACTGGGGTTCACCCGACGATCCCAAGTCCTTCGCCGCCATGCGCTACACAGAGTCGCGCCTCGCAGCCTTTGCCGACCTGCTGCTCTCGGAACTGGGACAGGGCACGGTGGAATGGACCGCCAATTTCGACGGCACCCTCGACGAACCCGTGGTACTGCCGGCACGCGTGCCGCACGTCCTGCTCAACGGTACCACCGGCATCGCCGTGGGCATGGCCACCGACATCCCGCCACACAATCTGACCGAGGTTCTGGAAGCCTGCATCCACCTGCTCGACAACCCGAAGGCCACGGTGCGCGAGTTGTGCAAGTTCATCAAGGGGCCGGACTATCCTACCGAGGCGGAGATCATCACGCCACGCGCCGATATCCGCAAGATCTACGACAAGGGTAACGGTTCCATCCGCATGCGCGCGCGCTACGAGAAGGAAGGCAGCGACATCATCATTACCGCCCTGCCGCACCAGACCTCGCCGGCGCGGGTGCTGGAGCAGATCGCCGGGCAGATGAATGCGAAGAAGCTGCCCATGGTGGTGGACCTGCGTGACGAGTCGGATCACGAGAATCCCACACGCCTGGTGGTGGTGCCACGCTCCAACCGTATCGATGTCGATGAGCTGATGACACACCTCTTTGCCACCACCGACCTGGAACGCACCTACCGCGTCAACCTGAACGTCATCGGCCTCAACGGTCGTCCGGGGGTGCGTAACCTGCGCGAGATCCTCGCAGAGTGGTTACAGTTCCGTACCGAGACCGTGCGCCGCCGCCTGACATATCGCCTCGACAAGGTGGACAAGCGCCTGCACCTCCTCGACGGCCTGTTGATCGCCTTCCTCAACCTCGACGAGGTGATCCGCATCATCCGCAAGGAGGACGAGCCCAAACCGGTGCTGATGAAGCGCTTCAAGCTCAGCGAAGCCCAGGCCGACTACATCCTCGATACCCGCCTGCGGCAACTGGCGCGCCTCGAGGAAATGAAGATCCGCGAGGAGCAGAAGGCGCTGACGGAGGAAAAGGCCGAGCTGGAAAAGCTGCTGGCATCGAAGGCCCGCCTCAAGACCCTGCTGAAGAAGGAACTCAGGGCCATCATCGAGGAATTCGGTGACCGGCGCCGTTCGCCCCTCGTCGCCCGCGAGGCGGCACAGGCCATGGATGAATCGGTCCTGGTGTCCGCCGATCCGGTTACCGTGGTGCTGTCACAAAAGGGCCTGGCGCGCGCCGCCAAAGGACACGACGTCGATCCACGGGAGCTCAACTACAAGAGTGGCGATGCCTACCAGGCGAGTACCCGTTGCCGCAGCAATGAGCAGGCCATCTTCATCGATTCCACCGGGCGCACCTATTCCGTACCGGCGCACGCGCTGCCCTCGGCGCGCAGCATGGGCGAACCCCTCACCGCGCGTCTCAGCCCCCCCGACGGGGCCGTGTTCTGTGGCGTCATGAGCGGCAAGCCGGAGCAGTTGTTCCTGCTGGCCACGGATCTCGGTTACGGTTTCGTGGCGCGTCTCGAGGACATGATCACGCGCAACAGGAAAGGCAAGGCCATGATGCGCGTGCCGCCCGGCGCGCGAGTCCTGCCCCCGGTGCCGGTGGAAGACATGGACGCGGAGTGGGTGGTGGCCGCCACCCGGGACGGGCGCATGGTGATCCACCCGCTCAGCGAGTTGCCGGTGCTGCCAAAGGGCAAGGGCGTCAAGATCATCGGCATCAATCCCGCGAAACATGAAAAGGGCGAGGAGGCCCTGGTGGCCATCACGCTGGTGGATGAGGAAAGCAGCATTCGCATCCATACCGGCAAGCGGCATGTCACCCTGAGTCAGGACGACATGGCGCCCTACGAAGGGGAGCGCGGCCGGCGCGGCCTCAAGCTGCCACGCGGCTTCCGCGGCGTGGAATGGATCGAGCGCCTCGGCGGGGATGCCTGAATACGGATTGTGGATTCCATTTCCGTCTCTTTGAAAGCAGCCGCGCTTGTGTAGCGCGTGGCGGGGTGTATCGCGCACCTGCCTGCCATAGCCGCCCCGGTGAGAGGCGGGGATCAACTGCCATCCAGTGTTTCGGCGTCGGGTGCGGTTCTGCCCAGGCGGTCGAGTTTCTCCAGTACCCGTTCCGCGCGGCGGATGTGGGTATTGAGTTCCGGGTGGGTCGGTTCCAGCGGCAGGACGCTCTGCCAGTTCTTCAGGGCCGCCCTGATCTTCCCCTGTGAATAGAGGCGTCGGCCGGTGTCCAGTGCCTCCTGGATGCGCCGGGCGATGGCCGTATCCAGCGCGTCGCGGTGTTTGCGGAAGGCGGCGGGTTTGACCTCGAGGGACTGCATCTTTTCCAGCAGCAGTTTCGCCGTGAGCAGCTTGCGCTTGCGCAGGGCGTCGCGGAAGTCGTCCTCGAGCTGGGACAGGGTCTTGAGATTGCGCGCCAGTTCTCGCCGGTTCTGCTCGATCTGGTGGTTCTCGATCTGGTTGAGGGCGATGAGGATGCGGTGGTCGAGTTCATCGTCGTGGTCGAGGGCCTCGGCAAGGCGAATACCGCGTTCGGCGAGATCGAAGTCTCCTCGCTGCAGGGCGGCCTCGCCGTAGTCCAGCAGGGCGCGTGCCGTGTCGTGGGCCTCTTCTGTAAGTTCCTCCCTGGCCACACGTGCGCTTCGATCCCCGGGGATGACGCGGTGGACCTCGGCGACCAGCGGCGCATCACGCAGGAGACGCTCGCCACGGCTGAGGAGCAGATCCAGCCGGATGCCCGCCAGGTAGGCGTCGCGTCGCGCGCGGAAGTCCTGTTGCGCGGCAATGAGCTTTTCATCTTCCGGCAGGCGCGCAAGGGCGGCGGCATAGGTGTCGGCGGCCTGTGCCCATTCGCCCTTTTCCACCAGGGCATCGGCCTCGCGGATGGTCTCTTTCACCAGTGCCCGCGCCAGTCCCTCGATGTGTTTCTTCTGCTTCTGCAACTGGCGGTACTGGGGGTGGGTGGGCTCGACGTAGGCCAGGGTGGCCAGCGCACGGCCATATTCCCCCTCGGCCTCCAGTTGCGCGATCTGGCTACTGAGATCGCTGCGGAAGGAGTCGAGCCAGGCGCAACCGCCCGGAGCCAGGGCAATGGCCAGCAGGAGGAGCGTGATTTTTCGCATCAGGCCACCGAACGACCGGCGAGCAGCTCGGCCAGGTACTGTTCCATCGTCTGTCGCAGATCGGGCGCCACGTCGCGGACCTCGTAGGTGGTCACCGGTTCGGTCTTGCCACGCAGATTAATCGAACCATGTTTCCGCCCGATGACATAGGGTGAGACATCGTCCGCCGTGTACAGCAACTCGCTGGCGATGATCTGCCCTTCCCGGGCGACGGTGTGCAGGCGCGCGGCAAGGTTGACCGCGTCACCCACCACGGTGTACTGCATGCGGTCATGGGAACCCATGTTGCCCGCCAGCATGAGGCCGCTGTTGACACCGATACGGAAGTGCACCGCCACCTTGCCCTGGCGCTGGCGTTCGGTATTGAGGCGATCGACCATGCGCTGGATCATCACCGCGCAGCAAATGGCATTGAGACGATGTTGTGGGTCGTGGTCCGGCGCGCCGAAGATGAGCATGGCGCAGTCACCCATGTACTTGTCGACGGTGCCCCGGTAGTAGCGCGAAGCCATGGAGATATGGGTGAAATAATCGTTGAGGAGTTCGGCCACTTCATTGGGCGGCAGTTTCTCGGACAGGCTGGTGAAACCGACGATGTCGGCGAAAAGGGCCGTGGCCTCGACGTGCTCGCCACCAAGCTTGACGTGTTCGAGGTTGGCGAGCACCTGGCGCGCGACGCTGGGCGAAACGAAGCGCGAGAAGACGCTTTCCACCTGGTGTTTCTCGACGAGGGTGTCGGCCATGCCGTTGAAGGCGTCGATGAGGAAGCCGATTTCGTCTTCGCGGCGTTCCTGCAGGCGGAAGTCGAGATCGCCCGTATCGAGGGCGTTGCGCGCATCCATGAGATCATGAATGGGCTGTGACAGGCGGCGTCCCATGTAGAAGGACACTGCAATGCCGACGATGATCATCAGCACGGTGGCGGCGGCGACCGCCTCGATGGTGTCCTGCAGTGCCTGACTCATGGAGGCCTTGCTGAAGGACACCAGCGCATAGCCGGCCACCAGGTCCTGGAAGCGAATGGGGCGGATGAAACTCACCGCGGTCTGTTGATCGCCGTTTTCATCCCAGGCGATCCACTCCACGGGGTCGAGTTCCTGGCCTGCGCTGACGCGGTCGTTGTGCAGGACCAGGATGTTGGCGGGCGGCAGCATGCCGGAGGAGGCCAGCACGCGGCCGCTCTCGGAGTAGACGGTCGCGCCGAGAATGTTGTCGTTGGTGCCGAGATTGCTGATCAGAACCATCAGGCCCAGCAGGTCGTCGGAGAGTACCAGTTCCTTGGACGACTCGGCCAGTTGCTGGCTGAGGGTCTCGCCGTACTCCGCGATCTGGGCATGCAGCAGCTGGGTCTGGTTACGCGCCACGAGGACACCGAGCATGATCATGCCGGTGGTGATGAGCAGGGTGATGAGGATGGCAAGCTTGTAGGCGACCGGAATGCGCCCCGGACGCCAGCCTTCCAGCTGCTTGCGCACGGCATGCGCCGCGCGTGCAAGGCGCCGCCTGGCGGTCTGAAGCTGGCTGTTCCTGTCGTTCACGTTATGATCCCGAATTGTCTTCCATGGCGCCGGGCGGCGCGTTGCGGGGCAGGGCGCCGCCGGGCCGGTTTTCACCAGGCAGGGCCAATAATAATAGCATGTAAGGGGTGGGTTTTTCGACCTGGCGGAGGTGTTGACAGGCAGGTTTGGGCCGTTTCCGGGGAGGACGGCGGGCTGGGCGGCCGGGCGGGCATAGGCTAAAATGCCGCGCTTCGACCACATTTGCGCCACTTTGCGAGGTAGTTATGCCCCTGATCAGACCTTTTGCCGGCCTGCGGCCCGAGAAACAGTATGCCGAGGATGTGGTCGCGCCTCCCTATGATGTGCTCAACACCGAGGAGGCCCGCGCGCGTGCCGAGGGGCGTCCGCGGAGTTTTCTGCACATCTCCAAGCCGGAGATCGACCTGCCGCCGGGCACCGATCCTTATGACGAGGCGGTCTATGCCCGGGGCGCCGAGAATCTTCAGCGCCTCATCGACGAGGGGGTGCTCAGGCGGGACGAGAAACCGGTCTATTATCTCTACCGGCTGATCATGGACGGCCGCGCCCAGGTGGGCCTGGTGGCGGTGGCCTCCGTGGCGGAGTACGATCGCAACCGTATTCGTCGCCACGAGTTCACGCGCCCGGATAAGGAAGACGACCGCGTACGCCAGATCGATGCCCTCAATGCACAGACCGGCCCGGTCTTTCTCACCTACCGGCAGAACCCGGTGGTGGACGAAGTGGTGCAGAAATATCTCGATACGCCGCCGGAGTACGATCTCACCGCCGATGACGGCGTGCGCCATACCCTGTGGGTGATCGACAACGATGCCGACATCGAGCTGCTCACCCGCAGCTTTGATGCCATGGATCAGCTCTACATTGCCGACGGCCACCACCGTTCCGCCGCCGCCAGCCGCGTCGCCGCCATGCGCAGGGAAGCCAATCCCGGGCACACGGGTGAAGAGAGTTACAACTATTTCCAGGTCGTCATGTTTCCCGACAACCAGATGAAGATCCTCGACTATAACCGTGTCGTGCGTGACATGAACGGCCTGTCGAAAGAAGCGTTTCTGGACGCGGTGAAAAAGAGCTTCGAGGTCGAAGTGGCGGACGGCGCGGTTCGACCGCAGCGGCGGGGTGAATTCGGCATGTACCTGGACGGCCAGTGGTACCGCCTCAACATCAGGCCGGACCTCATCCCCGGGGATCCCGTGGGCAAGCTCGATGTCAGCCTGCTGCACGACAATCTCATCGAGCCGGTGCTGGGTATCAGCGATCCCCGGCGCGACAAGCGCATCGACTTCGTCGGTGGTATCCGTGGACTGGAAGAGCTGGAGCGGCGCGTGGATAGCGGTGAAATGGCGCTGGCCTTCTCCCTCTATCCCACCAGCCTCGACGACCTCATGGCCGTGGCCGATGCCGAGAAGGTGATGCCGCCCAAGTCCACCTGGTTCGAACCCAAGCTCGCCGACGGCCTGGTGTCACACGTCCTGGATTGATATGGGTGATACCACCACATGAATTGAACCACAGAGGTCACAGAGAAAGTTTTCCTGAAAAACGACAGACGGGGAAACCGCAAATATCGACAAGCTGACTACAGCTTACTCGATGCCGGTATGGCAGAAGTCAGTGTGGATTCGTAATGGGTGTTGTGTAGGAAAAAAAGTTTAGTGACTTTAAGAGACGATTTTTTCTTTTGATCTGTTTTTCTCTGTGTGCTCGGCTTCGGCTTCCTGCATCATTCTACCTCCTACATCCATGTGGTCGTCTGTGCCCTCGGTGGTTTGAATAGTAGTTCTATTTACTATTCAAACGCTGGTCAACGGTTAGATCCCGCCCTCGAAGTCGTAACTCAGTTCGGTGGCGGGTTGCTGCAGGAAGTGCCCCTGGATGAAGTCGACGCTGCACTGCCACAGGACGGCGAGGCTGTTGGCGTCCTCGACAAAGGCGGCGATGGACTGTTTGCCCTGGCTGCTGGCAGTCTCGGCAATGTCCTTGACCTTCTCCTGGTTCTCCACGTTGGTGGAGAGATTGCGGATCAGGTCGCCGTGGATCTTCACGTAGTCCACGTCCAGGTGCTTGAGGGACTGGAAGGTATTCTGTTCCAGGCCAAAGCCTTCCAGCGCCGTGCGCGCATGCAGTTGCTTGAGCCCGGCGACGATCGCTTTTGCCTGTTTCATGAAGTTCAGGCCGGTCTCCTCGTTGATCTCGAAGATCAGGCTGTCGGCATCGATGCGCGCCGCCTTGAAGCGTTCCGCCAGCCAGGTCAGAAACTCCTCGTCACACAGGCTGCCGGCGGAGAGCTTGATGAAGAGCCGCGACCTGAGTCCTTCCTTGTGGCGTTCGCCCAGTACCTTGATGGCGCGCGTGATGACCCAGCGGTCGATGAAGCGGGTGAGGTTGGTTTTTTCGGCCGCCGGCAGAAAGTCCTCCGGCATGACGAGTTGTTTCTTGTCGTCCACCATGCGCACCAGCACTTCGTAGAGTTCCCCCGGCTCGCCGTGCAGGCTGACCACGGGCTGGAAGGCGAGGGTAAAGCGGTTGGCCTTGAGGGCCGCCTTGATCTGTGCGGCGCGCGCGGAGAGTTGTTCGTTCTCTTCGAGATCCTCGATGGCCGGGTTGTAGAGGCTGAAGCGGTTGCCACCTTCCTTGTGGGCCAGTTGTGAACCACGCT
Organism: Chromatiales bacterium; assembly: GCA_027005735.1. Lineage (GTDB taxonomy): Bacteria > Pseudomonadota > Gammaproteobacteria > CAMYNG01 > CAMYNG01 > HyVt-448. The sequence continues at coordinate 15,566 of JALTLF010000144.1, forward strand.
CGGCGTGCGAGACGACGTCCGTGGCGCGCTTGGTGGTCTCGTTCACCATGCTGATGCCGATGCTGGCCGTGGTGGTGGCGGTCTTGTCGCCGATGTCGGAGATGTGGTCGTTGATGAGCTTGCAGATCCCGGCGGCCACCTGCTCGGCCTTCTTGTTGTCGATCTTCTGGATCAGCAGGGCGTAGCCGGGGCCCTCGAAATGGGCCAGGACGCCGAGGTGGCCAATTTTCTCCTTCAGCAGGGTGGCGATATCGGTGAGCAACAGGTCGCTGCCGGCTATGCCGTGAGCCTGTTTGATCTCGTCATAGCGATCCAGCAGGATGAACAACAGGGCGCCCTGCACGCTGCCATCCATGGCGCGCGAGATCAGCAGGTCGAGCTGTTCCATGAGATAGGCGCGGTTGTAAAGCCCGGTGAGCAGGTCCTGCTTGCTCAGTGCATTGAGCTTCTGTTCCAGTTCCTTGCTCGCCACCTGGCTACGGATGATGATCTGGGTGCAGGCCTCGCCGTCCATGCTTGCCGGGCTGAACTCCATGGTAATGTCGAAGGCCTCGCCCTCCGCGTTCTTCGCCGCGATATCCAGGGTCTGCTCCTCGGTGTTGCCCTTGCTGTAGTTTTTCAGGAATTCCTTGAGCTTGGGGCTGTCCTCGGCGGTGACCATGTCCATGATGGGCATACCCTCGACGTCCTCCATGTCCTCGTAACCGAAGGTATCCAGGTAGGCCTTGTTGGCGTAGATGTGCATGCCCTCGTGGACGTAGGCGATGGCATCGCGGGAGCTGTCGATGAGGGCGCGGGCGCGTTTCTCGGTTTCGTGCAGCATGATCTCGGCCCGCCGCAGGGCACGGCGGTTCTGCAGGTCCTCGAATTCGCGCGCCACGACGTGGCGCAGGCGCTCAGGCTGGTTGAGGGGGACGCAGTCCCGGGCGCCGAGCTGCATGATCTCGGTACAGCTCTGTTCACCCTTGTCCCCGGTGACCACCACCACGGGCAGGTCGCGGCCGAGGCGGCTGGTGATCTCCAGCACCTGGCGGGCATTGATCAGGGGGATCTCGTATTTCGCAAGGACCAGGTCGAAGGTGTTTTCTTCCAGCGCCGCCGTCATATCCTCCTCGTCCTCGACGCGGGTGTCGCGCACCACCATCCCGGCATTGCGCAGGACGTTGAGAAGCGCTTCGGCTTCCTCGGAGGCGTCGAACAGGGTCAGGAGCTTGAGGACAGTGTCGCTACTCACCAGATTTCCTTCTTGTTGTTGCTTGTTCGCCGGGCTCGCTGGCGGTCAGGCGCACCCCGCGATGTGCCATATTAGCCACGGCTGAATTACCGGAACATAACACAAGCTGCCATCCTCGGCATTATCGGCAGTTAGCGGGGGTTTTTGAAGGGCTTGCTTAAGGTCTA
>JALTLF010000145.1 GCA_027005735.1 Chromatiales bacterium
GTCAGGTGGTACCGCAGCCGGTGCAGACCCAGTTCGGCTGGCACGTCATCAAGCTGGAGGACACCCGTCCCATGCCGATCCCGAAGTTCGAGGAGGTCAAGCCGCAGATCCTCAATATCGTGCGCCAGAAGCGCATCCAGGACCTCATCGCCACGCTGGCCAAGGAGGCCAGGATCGACGTCGCGAAGTAGGCATCACTGCATCAGCGTGACCCGGAACCGGCTTCGGCCGGTTCTTTTTTGCACGCGTGAAATGCGCCCGGCCAGCGGTGGAGCCCCGGCGGATCATATATGCGGTTGACGAAATATATGTATTTTCATATATTCCCGCCATGCTACGACGCGCCGACGATTTCTTCAGCGCCCTCGCCCATCCCCTGCGCCTGCGACTGCTGGTGTTGCTGCAGGGAGAAGGCGAACTCTGCGTGTGCGAACTGACCCATGCGCTGGCTGTCTCGCAACCCATGATCTCCCGGCACCTGGCCCAGCTGCGCCGCGCCGGCGTGGTCAAGGACCGCCGCGAGGGACTGTGGGTGCACTACCGCCTGGCCGACGACCTGCCGGACTGGGCCCGCAAGGTGTTGATGGTGACTGCGCGGGGGCTGGCCGACGACCATCCCTGGGCGGGCGATCGCACCCGGCTCGCCGCCATGCCCGATCGCCCCGGCGCCACCTGTTGCGCCTGATCTTCATCGCGTCACGACGAGAGCCCGAAATGAACCTCCTTTTCCTCTGTACCGGTAACGCCTGCCGCTCCCAGATGGCCGAGGGCTGGGCCCGGCATCTTGCCCCCGCCCACTGGCATATCGAGTCCGCCGGCATCGAGGCCCACGGCAAGAACCCCCGCGCCATCGCGGTAATGAAAGAGGCCGGCGTGGACATCGCGGCACAGGAATCCACCCGCCTGGACGACGCCATGCTTGCCCGCGCCGACTACCTGGTGACCGTGTGCGGTAACGCGGATGAACACTGCCCAGCCCTGCCAGCGGGCACGCGCAAGGAACACTGGCCGCTGGCCGATCCCGCCCGTGCCACCGGCACGGAGGAAGAAGTCATGGCGGTATTTCGCGCCACGCGCGACGAGGTACGCGAGCGCGTCGCCGATCTCATCGACCGCCTGCACGAGGAAGGCCCCGCATGATGCGGCCACGGCGCGCCCCTGGGGCAAGGTTCCGCGCCGGCGCCACCGGAAGAACTACGCCGTCCTCCATCGCGGCAGCGTCAAACGCAGTTACGTGCAATTTGAAAACAACGTCAGCAGCGAGGTCCCTTCACCATGAGCAGCCAATGTGAAACCACCGCAAAGCGCGCCGCGGGGGCGGAGATGGGCTTCTTCGAGCGCTATCTGACGCTGTGGGTATTCCTGTGCATCGTCGCCGGCATCGCCCTCGGGCATTTCTTCGCCGCGGGTTTTCATTTTCTCGGTGGCCTGGAGATGGCGCGCGTCAACCTGCCGGTGGCGGTACTGGTCTGGCTGATGGTCATCCCCATGCTGCTGAAGGTGGATCTGCGCGCCCTCAAGGGGGTACGCAAGCACTGGCGCGGCGTGGGCGTGACTCTGTTCGTCAACTGGGCGGTGAAGCCCTTCTCCATGGCCCTGCTTGGCTGGTTCTTCATCGGCAGGCTGTTCCTGCCCTGGCTGCCGGCCGAGCAGATCGACGGCTACATCGCCGGGCTGATCATTCTCGCCGCCGCGCCCTGTACCGCCATGGTTTTCGTGTGGAGCCATCTCACCCGCGGCGAACCGCACTTTACCCTCTCGCAGGTGGCGCTCAACGATGTCATCATGATCTTCGCCTTCGCGCCCATCGTCGGTCTGCTGCTGGGCCTGTCCGCCATTACCGTGCCGTGGCACACCCTGCTACTCTCGGTAGTAGTGTATATCGTCGTGCCGCTCGTCATCGCCAACCTGTGGCGCCGGTGCTTGCTGAACCACGAACACGGCTACGCCCGCCTGCAACGCGTGCTGAAGCGCATGCACCCGGTATCGCTGGCCGCCCTGCTGGTGACGCTGGTGCTGCTGTTCGGTTTCCAGGGCGAGCAGATCATCGCGCAGCCGCTGATCATCGTACTGCTGGCGGTGCCGATTCTCATCCAGGTGTTCTTCAATGCCGGGCTGGCCTACCTGCTGAACCGCGCCGTGCGGTCACCCCACTGCGTCGCCGGGCCCTCGGCCCTCATTGGCGCAAGCAACTTCTTCGAGCTGGCCGTGGCCACCGCCATCGCCCTGTTCGGTTTCGGGTCAGGCGCAGCGCTGGCCACGGTGGTGGGCGTGCTCATCGAGGTACCGGTGATGCTTGTCGCCGTGGCTGTGGTCAACCGCAGCCGGGACTGGTACGAGGCCCGCGCGGGGGTGCCGCCGCATGAAGAATGCTGTCCCCCGGACCTGCACCTGCACGGTGAACACTGAGACCCAGGGTGGCGCCACAACAAATCATAAACGGATTTTATGCCTTGCCCTGCCCCTTCCCGCGGTGGGAGTGACAGGTTCATGATCGGCGTCAAGGCAACTTCCGTGGTCTGGCCTAGTCTAATAAGTAGAATGATAAAGGAGGAAACGCCATGACTACCGTATCCATCTTTCTGACTACCCTGGTCGTCATTGGCCTGCTTGCCACCATCGCCAGCCTCGGCCTGGGGATCGGCTCCATGGTCACCGGCGGCGAATTCGATCGCAAGCATGCCGACCAGTTCATGGGCGCCCGCGTCGGCCTGCAGGCCCTGACCATCGTCGTCCTGCTGGTGGCCGCCTTCCTGAGCCTGGCCTGACGGGGGCGCGGTTACAGTACACAGCGGCACGCTCGGGGTGGCGACCGCGAGCGTGAAAGGAGGCTTATATGTGGTTGAAGGTCAATGACTACGCCCTGTACTGGGACGCCACGCACCACACCGGGACGGTACTGCTGGAACTGGAGAACGACAGCCAGGGAAAGATCCGCCACCTGTCGAAAACCGAGCTGGTCGCCCTCGGCGATCTCTTCCGCAACGAACCCCTGGTCTGGTACCACTCGGTGCGTGGTGATCTCAGCACGGAAAAACACCCGGCCGACGACGAAGAAATCGTGTGAGCGAGGGCAAGGCGCGGCATCACGCGCCGCGGGATGGCTGTTTCTCGTGTGCTCCGGCTATCCCGCGGCAAGGCCGATGAGCATCAGGACAATGGTGCCGAAAACGGCAAAGCCCGAGAAGATGATGCCGAGGATGGCGAACACCTTCTTGCGCTCGCGCTGAAAGAGGCCGGCGATACCCAGCGCCAGCGCGACCAGCAGGCCCAGCAGGCAGCCGATGATCAACAGGCCGAGCAACATCGCCTCAGGCGAGTTTTCGTCCACGCCGCCCGGCGTCGATGTCTCCATCACGCCGGCGACGACAAACAGGACCAGCATCAGCACCCCGAATACGAGGCTCATCACGAACGCGGCAATACCCAGCCCCGAGTGTTTTTCTTCTTCCACGATTCCGCCTCCTCTCTTTACCCTGGCTTGTTCAATACCCGCCCACCCTCGTCAGGATCCCCTGTCCAGCATGGCAAGCAAATCCTCTTCCCCGAGGATGCGCACGCCCAGCGCCTCGGCCCTGGCCAGTTTCGAGCCGGGATCGGCGCCGGCAACCACATAGTCGGTCTTCTTCGACACGCTGCCGCTGACCCGGGCGCCGAGCGCCTGCAGCGCGGCCTTCGCCTCGTCGCGGGTCATGCTGTCGAGGGTGCCGGTGAGCACGAAGGTCCTGCCGGCCAGCGGTTGCCCACCGGCCTGCGGCCGTTCCATCGCGGGCCAGTGGACACCGGCGGCAAGAAGTTGTTCGATGACCTCGCGGTTGTGGGGCTGGCGGAAGAAGGTATGCACGCTTTCCGCCACCGCCGGCCCCACGTCGGGCACGGCCTCCAGTTCTTCCATGCTCGCCCCCTCGATGGCTTCGAGCGTAGCAAAATGCTGCGCCAGCGTCAGTGCCGTGGCTTCGCCAACGAGGCGGATCCCCAGGGCAAAGAGGAAACGCGGCAGCGTCGTGGCCTTGCTCTTCTCGATGGCGGCGATGAGATTGTGCGCCGACTTCTCGCCCATGCGCTCGAGCTTCGCCACGTCCTCGGCCTGGAGGGTGTAGAGATCGGCCACCGTCTTGACCAGGCCGTGTTCGTCGAGCTGCTGGACGATGCGGTCGCCAAGGCCCTCGATATCCATGGCCCGCCGCGAGGCGAAGTGCTTGATGGCCTCGCGCCGTTGCGCGGCGCAGAACAGGCCGCCGGTGCACCGCGCCACGGCCTCGCCTTCCAGGCGCACGATCTCGGAGCCGCAGACCGGGCAGTGCTTCGGCATCCGGAAGCGCCGTGGTCGCCCCTTGCGGCGCTCGCGGACCACCGCGACGACCTCGGGAATGACGTCACCCGCGCGACGCACGATGACGGTATCGCCGACGCGCACGTCGAGGCGATCGATCTCGTCCTGGTTGTGCAGCGTGGCATTGCTCACCGTCACGCCGCCGACGAACACCGGCCGCAGGCGCGCCACCGGCGTGACCGCGCCGGTGCGCCCCACCTGTACGTCGATGGCCTCCACCACCGTGAGTTCTTCCTGCGCGGGAAACTTGTGCGCAATGGCCCAGCGCGGCGCACGCGAGACGAAACCCAGCATTTCCTGCCAGTCGATGCGATCCACCTTGTACACCACGCCGTCGATCTCATAGGGCAGCGCGGCGCGCCGCGCCAGGATGTCGCGGTAGTAGGCGAGGCAGTTTTCGATCCCCGTCACGGTGCGGATCTCGCGATTGACACGAATGCCGAGCTCGCGCAGTTGCGCGAGGATCGCCGAGTGGCATGACG
>JALTLF010000146.1 GCA_027005735.1 Chromatiales bacterium
GGGAGCAAGGCGGCAGTGGTTTATGTCTAAACGTGACTATTACGAAGTACTGGGTGTCAGCAAGAATGCCAGCGAGGCCGAGATCAAGAAGGCCTTCAAGCGCCTGGCCATGAAGTACCACCCGGATCGCAACCAGGACGACGCGGACGCGGAGGAACGCTTCAAGGAGGCCAAGGAGGCCTACGACGTCCTGAGTGATCCCCAGAAACGCGCCGCCTACGACCAGTTCGGTCACGCCGGGGTGGATGCCGGCGCCGGTCCGGGGGGCGGCGGCTTCGGCGGCGCCAGTTTCTCCGATATCTTTGGCGATGTCTTCGGCGACATCTTCGGCGGCGGCGGGGGGCGCTCCGGCCAGCGTGTCTATCGCGGCGCCGATCTGCGTTTCAATCTCGACCTCACCCTCGAAGAGGCCGTCCAGGGCACGACGCAGAAGATCCGCGTGCCCACCATGGTGGTGTGCGATGCCTGCGGCGGCAGCGGCGCGAAGAAGGGCACCAGTCCCACCACCTGTGCCACCTGTGGCGGTTACGGCCAGGTGCGCATGCAGCAGGGCTTCTTCTCGCTGCAACAGACCTGTCCCGCCTGTCACGGCAGCGGCAAGACCATTTCCGATCCCTGCATGAAGTGCCGGGGCCACGGCCGCGTGGAGGATCACAAGACCCTCTCGGTGCGCATCCCCGCCGGCGTCGATACCGGTGATCGCATTCGCCTGCAGGGCGAGGGTGAGGCGGGGGAGAACGGCGGACCGCCCGGCGATCTCTATGTGCACGTCAACGTCAAGCCGCATCCCATCTTCCAGCGCGACGGCAACGATCTCTACTGCGAGGTGCCCATCAACGTGGTCACCGCGGCGCTCGGCGGCGAACTGGAAGTGCCGACCCTCGATGGCCGGGTGAAACTCAAGATCCCCGCCGAGACCCAGTCGGGCAAGCTGTTCCGCATGCGCGGCAAGGGCGTCACCTCCGTGCGCGGCGGCAACACCGGCGACCTGCTGTGCCGCGTCATGGTGGAGACCCCGGTCAACCTGACGAAGGAACAGAAGGAACTGCTCAGGAAGCTGGACGAATCCCTCAAGTCGGGCAAGATCAGCCACAGCCCGCGCGAGTCCTCCTGGCTCGACAGCGTGAAGAAATTCTTCGAGGACATGAAATTTTAAGTATGTAACCACAGAGGGCACAGAGCACACAGAGAAAAACAGGAACCGGCTTCCTGGCAACGGGGATCATGTCACCGCGAGCCTGTTTCCCAGGCGTGGTGATCGCAGCAGGATATGGGCACGAGATCGTTTCGTCGTTGCACTCTTCGCGTTAGCACGCTCCTGTTTTCGAATTCTCTTCTCTGTGCCCTCTGTGGTGAACCAACGCTCTTTTTCGGTAGCGACAGGATGCGCCGCGTCGGTGTAACATCACGTTTCGGTATTCACTTCCCACGGAAATTTGCACCATGACCAGAATCGCCATTGCCGGGGCCGGCGGCCGCATGGGCCGCGCGCTCATCCAGGCTACCCACGATGCCGAGGGCGCCAGCCTTGCCGCGGCCTTCGAACATGCCGGCAGCAGCCTGCTGGGCAGCGATGCCGGGGAGCTGGCCGGTCTCGGCAGGCTCGGTATCACGGTGGAGGCGGATCCCGCGGCCCGCGTTGCCGACTTCGACGTGCTCATCGACTTCACCCGCCCGGAGGGCACGCTCGCCCATCTCGCCCTGTGTCGCGAGCACGGACGGCGCATGGTCATCGGTACCACCGGTTTCGACGCGGCGGGGCGGGCGGCCATCGCCGCGGCGGCAGGGGAGATCCCCATCGTCTTTGCGCCCAACATGAGCGTGGGCGTCAACCTGTGTTTCAAGCTGCTGGATCTCGCCGCGCGGGTGCTCGGTGACACGGTGGACATCGAGGTCATCGAGGCCCATCACCGCCACAAGGTGGATGCCCCCTCGGGCACGGCCCTGCGCATGGGCGAGGTGGTGGCCGAGGCGCTGGGGCGCGATCTCGCCGAGTGTGCCGTCTACGGCCGCGAGGGCCATACCGGCGAGCGGGACAGGCGCACCATCGGTTTCGAGACCATTCGCGCCGGCGACATCGTTGGCGAGCACACGGTGATGTTCGCCGACATCGGCGAGCGCGTGGAGATCACCCACAGGGCCAGCAGCCGCATGACCTTCGCCAACGGCGCGGTGCGCGCCGCCCTGTGGCTGGCGGACCGGCCCGCGGGCCAGTTCGACATGCAGGACGTGCTGGGCCTGCGCTGAACGCAGTGGGTGCCGGTGCGGTGGGTCCCTGCGCGCGCCGGCCCTGCGTGAGTCGCGCTTCGGGACTCGCCCCACCGGCACCAGGCCCAACAGCCCCGCTCCATGGCTTTCTTTACGCACGTCGCGGGTGCCACGCCAGGCCATCCGGATCTGGTGACGCGCGGCGAAATTGGGTAGAATGGCCGCCAGCCTGAAGACGGGGCTGGAACCAGTTCCAATCGCCCTTTCGGGCAAGAATTTCTGACGGGAGCTTCCTTGGGATGCCTCCCGTTTTTTGCACGCCCCGCTTACGCCCGGACGAGGAGGTCACTTGAGAAAACCGGCCCTGCTTGCGCTCGAAGACGGAAGCCTGTTCCGCGGTGAAGCCATTGGCATCGAGGGACAGACAGTGGGGGAGGTGGTGTTCAACACCGCCATGACCGGTTACCAGGAGATCCTCACGGATCCCTCCTATGCCCGCCAGATCGTCACCCTGACCTACCCCCACATCGGCAACGTGGGCGCCAACCACGAGGACGCCGAGTCCGACGCCGTGCATGCCGCCGGCCTGGTGATCCGCGACCTGCCGGCGCTCATGTCCAGCTGGCGCGCCGAGGAGGCCCTGCCGGACTACCTTGCCCGCCACCGGGTGGTGGCCATCAGCGGCATCGACACCCGCCGCCTGACCCGCATCCTGCGCGAGAAGGGCGCCCAGAACGGCTGCATCGTCGCCGGCGAGGCCATCGACGAGGCCGCGGCGGTGGCCGCCGCGCAGGGCTTCCCGGGTCTCAAGGGCATGGATCTCGCCCGCGAGGTGACCACCGAGGCGCGCTACGACTGGCCCTGGGGCGAGTGGTCGCTGGAAGGCGGTCTCCCCGAAGACCACGATCGCCATGCCGCCGGCACGCGCCGCGTGGTGGCCTACGACTTCGGCGTCAAGCGCAACATCCTGCGCATGCTCGCCGAGCGCGACTGCCAGGTCACCGTGGTGCCGGCCACCACCCCGGCCGCCGAGGTGCTGGCCATGAACCCCGACGGCGTGTTCCTCTCCAACGGTCCCGGTGATCCCGAACCCTGCGAGTACGCCATCGAGGCCATCCGCGCCATTACCGCCGCCCGCGTGCCCATCTTCGGGATCTGCCTCGGCCACCAGCTGCTGTCGCTGGCTTCCGGCGCGCGCACGGTGAAGATGAAGTTCGGCCACCATGGCGCCAACCACCCGGTGCAGGATCTGGATTCGGGTCGCGTGATGATCACCAGCCAGAACCATGGCTTCGCCGTGGACGAGGACAGCCTGCCGGCGAACCTGCGCGCCACCCACAAGTCGCTCTTCGACGGTTCCCTGCAGGGCGTGGCGCGCACCGACGTGCCCGCCTTCAGCTTCCAGGGCCATCCGGAGGCGAGCCCCGGGCCGCACGACGTGGCGCCCCTGTTCGACCAGTTCATCGAGCTGATGGAGCAGCATCGCGGGGCGCGTAGCGCGTAGCGGGACACGGGGTTTGAGTTTCGCCTGCAGAGACCAGTCAGCACATTTATGCCAAAAAGAACCGACATAGAAAGCATCCTCATCATCGGCGCCGGTCCCATCGTCATCGGCCAGGCCTGCGAGTTCGACTATTCCGGCGCCCAGGCCTGCAAGGCCCTGCGCGAGGAGGGCTACCGCGTCATCCTGGTGAATTCCAATCCCGCGACCATCATGACCGACCCGGGCATGGCGGACGCCACTTACATCGAGCCCATCCGCTGGCAGAACGTGGCGCGCATCATCGAAAAGGAACGCCCCGATGCCCTGCTGCCCACCATGGGTGGCCAGACCGCGCTCAACTGCGCGCTGGATCTCGCCAGCAAGGGCGTGCTGGACGAATACGGCGTGCAGATGATCGGCGCCACGCGCGACGCCATCGACAAGGCCGAGGACCGCGATCGCTTCCGCAAGGCCATGGAACACATCGGCCTCGACATGCCGCGCTCGGCCATCGCCCACAGCATGGAAGAGGCCTGGCAGGTGCAGGCGCAGATCGGCTTTCCCACCATCATCCGGCCGTCCTTCACCATGGGCGGCAGCGGCGGCGGCATCGCCTACAACCGCGAGGAATTCCAGCAGATCTGCGAGCACGGCCTCGATCTCTCGCCCACCCGCGAACTGCTCATCGAGGAGTCCATCGCCGGCTGGAAGGAATACGAGATGGAGGTGGTGCGCGACCACAAGGACAACTGCATCATCGTCTGTTCCATCGAGAACCTCGATCCCATGGGCGTGCACACCGGCGACTCCATTACCATCGCGCCGGCGCAGACCCTCACCGACAAGGAATACCAGATCATGCGCGACGCCTCGCTGGCGGTGTTGCGCGAGATCGGCGTGGACACCGGCGGCTCCAACGTGCAGTTTGCCGTCAACCCGGAAAACGGCCGCATGATCATCATCGAGATGAACCCGCGCGTGTCGCGATCCTCGGCGCTGGCCTCCAAGGCCACCGGCTTTCCCATCGCCAAGGTGGCCGCCAAGCTGGCGGTGGGTTACACCCTCGACGAGTTGCGCAACGAGATCACCGGCGGCGTGACGCC
>JALTLF010000147.1 GCA_027005735.1 Chromatiales bacterium
CTGTTCCTGCAGGAGCCGCGCCTCGCGGCGATAGCGGCCGTACTCATCGCGCCGAGGGCGGCGCTCCTACAGGTGAGGTTAGAATGCATTTCCTGTAGGAGCCGCGCCTCGCGGCGATAGCGGCCGCATTCATCGCGCCGAGGGCGGCGCTGCTACAATCGCCATGGGTTGGAACTCGAACCCCTGTAGGAGCGGCCCCCGGCCGCGAAGCTGGGCATGGCAATCGCGCCGAGGGCGGCGCTCCTACAGCTGAAGTTAGAATGCGGTTCCTGTAGGAGCCGCGCCCTCGCGGCGATAGCGGCCGTACTCATCGCGCCGAGGGCGGTGCTCCTACAGGTGAGGTTAGAATGCCGTTCCTGCAGGAGCCGCGCCTCGCGGCGATAGCGGCCGTGTTCATCGCGCCGAGGGCGGCGCTCCTACAGCTGGGTTAGAATGCCGTTCCTGTAGGAGCCGCGCCCTCGCGGCGATAGCGGCCGTACTCATCGCGCCGCACCCAAAGGGCGTAAAAGGCGGCGCTCCTGTAAGATTGGTTTGAAGGCGATCTCGTGTAGGAGCGGCCCCGGCCGCGATATAGCGCACCAGAACCCCCCGGCGCGATAGTTCAAATCCAGCAGACATCCCACAAGGGATATTCACTGATATTTTCTACCAACCCCGCGCGCAAGGGATTGGCAATGACATAACGTGCCAATTTTCGGATATCCTCGTCACGGCGTACCGCGTGGTCATGAAACCCCCTTTGCCAGACAGGCCCGCTATCTTGCAAATGGTGGTTGATCCGGTGTGCACTGACGGATTTGATCTGGTGCACCACCTCGCTCAGCGTCCTGTCTCCAGTCAGCTGCATCAGCCAGTGCAAGTGGTCCGGCATGATTACATAGGCGAGGGTGTTGGCATCGGCCTGTGCATTTGCCAGAACACGGGTTAGCAAACGCCCGACAAACAGGTCGTGAAAAAGGGGCTGGCGATTCCGCGTTACAGTCGTAATGAGATAAATGCGTCCGGGTTCGGAGAATCGTCCCAGGCGCAAACGGTGGCCATGTGGTTTCATTCAAACACCTCCCTGTGTTTGCCTCATATCTTATCGCGCCGAGGCGGCGCTCCTACAGTATAAGTTGGAACTCGAACCCCTGTAGGAGCGGCCCCCGGCCGCGATTCAGGACATGGCAATTACGCCGCACCCAAAGGGCGTAAAAGGCGGCGCTCCTGCACGGTAGGTCAGGGTGCTGTTCCTGCAGGAGCCGCGCCTCGCGGCGATAGCGGCCGTACTCATCGCGCCGAGGGCGGCGCTCCTACAGGTGAGGTTAGAATGCATTTCCTGTAGGAGCCGCGCCTCGCGGCGATAGCGGCCGCGATGCAGCACACCGCAATCGCGCCGAGGCGGCGCTCCTGCGATGCAGTGACAAATCCCCGTCACAGGCTTCCGCCGAACCCGAAAACCGCCTGTGGCGCGGATTCAACAAACAAATCCCATAAAAACAAAGAGATACAACCTCCTGTGCGCTACGTCACAATTCCGGGCGCCCAGTTTGTTGCAAAGTTACAACATTAGCATTTTCTGTTGTATTTCCCGCAAAAAAATACTTGCATGGCTAGTACCAAGGGGGTATAAAACGCCTACGAGTATGTCTTGAAAACAACAATACTCATGAACTTAAGTTCTAATAACTAAGGAGATCGCAATGAACAAGAAACTGATTGCGCTGGCAGTAGGCGCGGCTCTGACCGCACCGCTCGCCGCACAGGCCGGTCCCACGGTCTATGGTCATCTGGCTGCCGACCTGTCCAGCGAAAGCGTTGATGTCACCGGTGGTCCGACCACTACTGACGGTCACCTCCTGCAGGGCGGCGGTGGTCGCTTCCAGGACGGTAACGGCATCGACGATAACAAGCGCGGCCGTCTGGGCGTCAAGGGCAACTACGATCTGGGTGGCGGTCTGAAGGCCATCTACAAGTTCGAGTTCCAGGTAGATACCTCCACGGCAAATGTCGATGATGGCGACCGTAATTCGTTCGTCGGCCTGAAGGGCTCCTTCGGCACCATCAAGCTGGGTTCGCTCAAGACCCCCTACAAGTACATGGGCGGCGTCAAGTACGACCCCTTCGTGACCACCGAGCTGGAAGCACGTCGTTACGGTGGCATGACCTTCGGCACCTTCGGGTCCAACTCCTTCTTCCGCACTTCCGTTGGCTATGAGCGCAAGGTGGGTGGCGGCAAGTTCTGGCTGGTGTATAGCCCGAACGAAACCAATGGCACCAACAACAGTGGTGACTACTCTGCCGGCTTCATGATGAAGGCCAAGGGCTACGAGTGGTTCATCGCCACGGCGAAGGATGCGGATATCGACAACGACCCGCTCACCGTCGACTATGCCTTCACCGCCCTGAAGGTTGGCGGCAAGTGGAAGTCCGGTCCGCACGTGCTCAAGCTGCAGTACGAGACCACCACCAATGAGACTGCGGCGGGTGATTACGACGGTACCCTGATCTTCCTCGGCTACGAGATGAAGATGGGCAAGAACACCTTCGTCGCCCAGTACTCCACGGGTACGGTTGAGTCTCCTGTTGCCGGCGCTCCGGATCAGGACAACACCTACCTGGCCGTGGGCGTGGTCCACAAGTTCAACAAGAAGACCCGTCTGTGGGTGGGTTACTCCGACATGTCGGTTGACAACGCTAACAACGTTGCTGCTGCCAACAACGGTCGTAGCGCCTTCTCTGTTGGCATGCGTATCGACTTCTAATAATAATAAGCTCTACGTAGCTTGAACGGGGTCTTCGGACCCCGTTTTTTATTTCTGCAGGAAAAAATGCTTCCTGCCCGCGAAGGCGGGGATCCATGTGCCGGGGCGAACCGCTGGATTCCGGACAGGGCGGAAAATTGCTCCTGCATTTTCCGCACTTCCGCCATCCATGGCGGTCGTGCTGGCGCACCTTCCGGAATGACCATTTCCTGTGTTTTCCCCGTGTGCCCCGTGGCCCCCGTGGTTGAAAACAGCTGTTATGGGCCGAGGATTTTGATCCCCTCTCCCTGACCCTCCCCCGGAGGGGGAGGGGACCTTTATTTCGAGATCCGTGCCGTCACTCCCGCGAAAGCGGGGATCCATGCGCCAGGGCGAACCACCGGATCCCGGAAAGGGACTTTCCAGCGAATTTTTGATGTTACAATTCATAGGTAGTTGCAAATAATAGTTGATGTATTGTAACATTTCGGCATGACGACTACCGGGACTACGCGGGCTGACAAGGTCCTCGAACTCGCGGGCAAGATGGGCGTGCTGCGCCCGCGCGATCTGGACCCCTATCATATTCCCCGCACCTACCTCAGCCGACTCTGTGCCGCCGGCAAGCTGCGGCGGATCGGGCGAGGGCTGTATATCCTGCCGGACAGCAAAGTCACCGAGCACCACGCGCTGGCTGAGGTTTGCAAGCGTGTGCCCGAAGGGGTGATCTGTCTGCTGTCGGCGCTACGTTTTCACGAACTTACCACCCAGGCGCCGTTTGAAGTCTGGCTGGCCATAGGTGAGAAGGCCTGGCGGCCGCGCCTGGAATACCCGCCGCTGCGCATCGTGCGCTACTCAATGGCGTCGCTCCATGCCGGGGTCGAGGTGCACCAGGTCCAGGGGGTGGAGGTGAAGGTGTTTTCCCCCGCCAAGACCGTGGCCGACTGTTTCAAGTTCCGCAACAAGATCGGGCTGGACGTGGCCATGGAGGCGCTTCGAGCATGCTGGCGATCCCGGCGCTGTACCATGGATGAACTGTGGCAATTTGCCGAAATCTGTCGTGTCAGGAATGTCATGCGTCCCTACCTGGAGTCCCTTGCACTGTGAGCCGGCGGTGCAGACGGAATGTTGCCGCATCGGTGCGTGACCGCTTGCTGTCGCTGGCGCGGGAACGCGGTGAGGATTTCCAGCTACTCCTGTCCCGCTATGCGCTGGAACGCCTGCTCTACCGGCTGGGTCGGTCCCGCCACCGGGATGAATTTATCCTGAAGGGGGCCATGCTCTTTTTTCTATGGGGTGATCACATGTACCGCCCGACACGGGACGTGGATTTGCTGGGCTTCGGTGACAACAGTGCTGCGCGTCTGCAGGGCATCTTTCGTGAACTCTGCGAGCTTTCCGTCGAGGATGACGGCCTGATGCTGAATGCCGACAGTGTGCAGGTGGAGGAAATCCGCGCAGAAATGGAATATGGCGGCATGCGGGTGAATCTTTTGGGTGAGTTGGCCGATGCGCATTTGTCGGTTCAGGCCGATATCGGGTTCGGTGACGTGGTTACGCCGGACGCGCGTGAAACCACGTATCCCACCCTGCTGGACTCTCCTGCGCCGGTTGTTCGGGTGTATCCGCGTGAGACCGTGGTGGCGGAGAAATACGAGGCACTGGTCAAGCTGGGGATGGCGAACAGCCGTATGAAAGATTTCTACGATCTCTGGGCCATCGCCAGCGGCTTCGACTTTGCAGGGGCGGTGTTGGCCGATGCGATCCGAAACACCTTCCAGCGTCGCCGCACACCTTTGCCGGAACACACCCCAACCGGTCTTGGCCCGGGCTTTCGGGAGGATCCACAAAAAAATGCGCAGTGGAATGCCTTTCTGCGTAAAACAGGAATTGGCACGAATTCCCTGCCCCTGGCGGAGGTGTGCGGTGTAGTGGAAATATTCCTTGATTCACCCACTCGCGCCTTGACCGAGGGGAAGACCTTCAGGGCGAAGTGGAAGGCCGGTGGGCCATGGTCAAAGGTTTAGCC
>JALTLF010000148.1 GCA_027005735.1 Chromatiales bacterium
CTGGTATTCTTGCCAGAACCCTTTTCTTTTTGCGGGACGGTTTATATGGATGTAAACAACACCCTCTTGGCCGTGGACGCGGCCTGGCTCGCCGGACTGGTGGATGGCGAAGGAACCATCACCCTGAACCGCAAACACAAAAAACGTAAACCGGCAACTGGCGCTCAGTATCAGCAACACGGAACGCCAGCTACTGGAATTTACCCTGCGCACCGTCGGCGCGGGCAAGATCACCCGCAAATGCACCGCCGCCTCCCATCACACCGCCAGCTTTACCTGTTCGATCTACAACCGCCAGGCACTGGCGTTGCTCCGCCAGTTAACACCGTACCTGCGTTCCTACAAGGTGAAACGCGCGGAACTGATCCTGGAAAACTACCTCACCCTGATGCCAGGGAATGGGAAATATTCAAGCGAGTTGAAACGACAGCGCACGGAGTTTGAACAGGCGGTTCTGGCGATCAAAGCGGGTTGTAACTGATTCTCAATGACCTTCCTGTCCGGATGTCGGTCTCCTCGAAGTATCGGGATGTCACATCGACCATTTACGATTTTTTGACAGGCTGATTTTGCCATCGGCGCAATCCCTCTGGTCGGTTCAGTCCCTGCCTGGAGAGACGAGGGTGCGTCATGGTATCGGCGCGCCACCGGTGAGCCATTCAAACTCCCCCCTTGCATTCCTCCCCCACCCGCGCCATAATTGACTGACTGGTCAGTTATTAAAGGTGTCGTATGAACACACGCGCGCGCTCGCCCGAGGCCAAGGCCGCCCGCCGGGAACGGCTGCTGGCCGCGGCGCTGGATGCCTTTTTCGATCAGGGCTTCGCCGCCGCGCGCATGGACGACATCGCCCGCCGCGCCGGGGTCTCCAAGGGCACGCTGTACCTCTATTTCGCCTCCAAGGAGGAGATGTTCCACGCCATCATCGACACCGTGGCGCAGCCACGCCTTGAATCCATGGAGCGCACGCTGGACACCTCCGCTGGCCTGCTGGCCAGCCTGCCCCACATGATGGAGCTGGCGGCCGACTACGTGGCACACTCGCCCATGCCACGCATCGCCAAGATCCTCATCGGCGAGGGCAACCAGTTCCCCGCCCTGTTGCAGGAGTACCGCACGCGCATCATCGACCGCCTCATGGGTACGCTCACGCGCCTTATCGAACACGCCGCCGAGCGCGGCGAGATCGTCACCACCGATGCGGCACTCACCGCGCGGCTTGTCGTTGCGCCGATTATCTTTTCCTTCTTATGGCAGGTGAGCTTTGGCCAGCACACCAATGCGCCACTGGACGTGCCGGCACTGCTCAAACTCCACGGCGAGATGCTGGTACGCACCCTTTCCCTCAAGGAGCCTTCGTCATGAAAGCACTGATCCCTTTCCTGTTCGTCAGCCTTGCGCTAATGGGCGCCTGCACGCCGGATACCAATGCGCCCCTGCCCGGGTATGTTGAAGGCGACTGGCGCTACCTCGCCGCGCCCTCTGCGGGCTGGCTGGAACAACTGACAGTAGCGGAAGGCGATCAAGTCGACGCCGGCGCCCTTGCCTTTCGCCTCGATACGGATTTCCAGGAACTGCAGGTGGCACAGGCCGAGGCGCGTCGCCGCCAGGCGGTGGAGCGGCGCGAAGATCTACGCAGCGGTGCGCGGCCGCAGGAACTCGCCGCCATCGAGGCCGAGCTGGAAGAGGCGCGCGCCAATCTGAAGTTCGCCGCGATCGAGCGCAAACGCTGGCTCAAACTGGCCGCCGAGGGGCTGGCCCCCACGGATACGGCCGACCAGGTCACCCAGCGCTGGGAGGCGGCCAGAGCGCGCGTGCGCACCGTGGAAGCAAAACTGGCCAGCGCGCGCCTCGGAGCGCGACCCCACCGGCAGGCCGCCGCCGAGGCGGAAGCCGAGGCGCTCGCACAGGAAAACGCCATGGCGCAGTGGCAGGCGGAACAGCGCGCGGTAGCAAGCCGCGTCGGCGGCCGCGTGGAACGCGTGTTCTATCGCCCGGGCGAGTTCGTCCCGGCGGGCAGCCCGGTGCTGGCCATCCTCCCGCCGGAAGGGATCAAGATCCGTTTCTATATCCCCGAGCCGCAACTGGCGCGCTTTCAGAAAGGCCAGGAAGTGATCGTCTCGCGCGACGGCGCGCCGCCGATAAAGGCGCGCTTGAACTTCATCGCCAGCGAGGCGGAGTACACGCCGCCGGTGATCTACAGCGTCGAGAACAGCGGCAAGCTGGTCTTCATGGCCGAGGCGCGGCCACTGGATGTTGCCACGGCCGTCACGCTGCATCCCGGCCAGCCAGTCACGGTGACACTACCATGAGCGAACTGGCCATCGATGTACGCCACCTGAGCAAGGCTTTCGGCAACAAGCTGGCGGTCGACGACGTGAACATTGCCATGCCGCGCGGCCAGGTATGGGGTTTTCTCGGCCCCAACGGCTCGGGCAAGACCACCACCATCCGCATGATCTGCGGCCTGCTGCGCCCCACCGCCGGCGAAGGGATCTGCCTAGGCTATGACATCGCGCGCGAGTCCGACAGGATCAAACGCCGCACCGGCTACATGACCCAGCGTTTCTCCTTCTGGAACGATCTCACCATCCGCGAAAACCTGGAGTTTGTTGCACGACTGTACGAACTTCCTTCGCGCACGGCGGTGGTGGACGAGACCATCGAGAAACTCGGCCTGACCCATCGTCAGCACCAGCTCGCGGGTACGCTATCCGGCGGCTGGAAGCAGCGCCTCGCGCTGGCCGCGGTGACCATGCACCAGCCCGACCTGCTGCTGCTGGACGAGCCCACCGCCGGTGTCGATCCCCAGGCGCGCCGCGACTTCTGGGACGAGATCCACGCTCTCTCCAACCAGGGCATGACCGTGCTGGTCTCGACCCACTACATGGACGAGGCCGAGCGCTGTGATCACATCGTCTACCTCGCCCACGGCAAGCTGCTCGTCGAAGGACAGGTACGCGAGATCGTCGCCAGCACCGGCCTTGTGACCTTCCGTGCGCAGGGCGCGGGCGTGCGGGTACTGGCGCCGAAACTGAAAACGCTGCCCGGCGTGCAGCACGTGGCCTTCTTCGGCGCCGCCCTGCATGTCAGCGGCACGGATCGCCGGGCGCTGGAACAGGCACTGGCGCAATTTGCCGACGACGTGCAGTGGGAGGAAGTGGAAACCAGCCTCGAAGACGCCTTTATCGCCCTCATGGAGCGTGCCGGACCCGACGCGAGGTTGTCGGCATGAGAGGGAGCTGGTCACGCATCCTGGCGATCCTGCTCAAGGAGCTGATCCAGATGCGCCGCGACCGGCTGACCTTCGCCATGATGCTGGGGATCCCGGTGATGCAGCTCATCCTGTTCGGCTACGCCATTAACACCGATCCCAAACATCTGCCGACGGCCCTGCATATCGAGGAACAGAGCCCGGTGGTGCGCCGCTTCACCGAGGCACTGGAACAGTCAGGCTATTTCGCCTTCGTGCGCAGAACGGTCGATCCACGAGAGGGCAAGGCCTTGCTGGAGAGCGGCGCGGTATCCTTTGTCATCCACGTGCCCGCCGGTTTCGCCCGCGAACTGGTGCGCGGCGAGCGCCCGGCGATCCTCATCGAGGCGGACGCCTCGGATCCGTTGGCCGCCGGAAATGCGCTGGCGCAGGCACCCGCCATACTCGATCGCGCCCTGCGCGACACCCTCACCGGCCCCCTCGCGCACCTGGCGCCACGGCCGCCGGCGGTCAATCTCATCGTCCACCGCCGCTATAACCCGGAAGGCGTCACCCAGTACAACATAGTGCCGGGGCTGCTGGGCGTGATCCTCACCATGACCATGGTCATGATCACCTCCATTGCCATGACCCGCGAGGTGGAGCGCGGCACCATGGAAAACCTGCTGGCCATGCCCACGCGTCCGGTGGAAGTCATGCTGGGCAAGATCGCGCCGTACATTCTTGTCGGTATGATCCAGACCGCGATCATCATCGCCGCGGCACAGGGTCTGTTTCATGTGCCCTTCATGGGCCATCGCTGGGTCCTGGCCACCGGCGTGGCGACCTTCATCATCGCCAACCTGTCGCTGGGATTTCTCTTCAGCACCCTGGCGCGCACCCAGATGCAGGCCATGCAGATGACCTTCTTCTTCTTCCTGCCCTCCATCCTGCTGTCGGGCTTCATGTTTCCCTTTCGCGGCATGCCCCAGTGGGCGCAGGCACTCGGCGAGATCCTGCCGCTGACGCATTTCCTGCGCATCATTCGCGGCGTCATGCTCAAGGGCACGGACTTCCTGCCCCTGTGGATTGAATTCGGCGCCATCGGGATCTTTATCCTGCTGGTCGGTACGCTGGCCATGCTGCGTTACCGCACCACGCTGGACTGATCGCGAACCCAACAGCACCGGTCTGTCTCGGAGAAGTTGGTGTTTGTTTGGAACCAGGCTGTTATCGTGCCCCCGGCATGGCGCAAGCTGACCGGTAACGCGGCAATCCGGCAGAGCAACGTCAACAGCGTGCAAATCGCTCCGTCACGTTCATTGTCGCAATGAATAATGAATTCAAAATTTCCGGGATATTACTGGTTACAGGTCATGGAAACGTGCAACAGGCCCCAGCCGAAACGCGGGTCGCGACCGGGGGGGCCCAGGTCACGCACTTCGCGGCGCAGGGCTTCGACGGCGGCGCGGCCCGCCCCGGCCCTGCGGTGGTACAGGGCCAGGGCGGCGC